>NZ_BAAAUT010000025.1:0-108822 GCF_039534085.1 Planomonospora alba | reverse complement strand
CCGCCCAGCAGCAGTTCCGCCACGACGTTCGGTTCGATCATGAAAGTCCTCGGGCCGGGGGAACCGGGCGCGCGCCGGAGCAGAGGTCTGCCGGACGGTGGGGTCGAACGCTCCGGGAGGCGGGGGCGGGGCGACGCCGCCGGGTGTTCCCCGAATCAATTCGAACAATGGACACCAGCAATTCCCGAACGCGAACACATGGAATCAGCCACAAACGTTATCACGCCGTCATCTGGTGATCTACCGTACATCGTGTGACTTGTCGGATTGTGGACAGTTTTTCACGGAGCGTTATTACAACGGGGTTAACAAGCGATGACAGAGCGCGATACCGCATGTCGCGCGGGGGTTTCCCGGCCGGTCGGCGGCCCGGTTCCCGCTTTCCCGCCGCCGGATCCCGCTCCGGCGCCGACGGGAAACGGATGTCCCCAGGTGGAAGCGGTGCGCCATTCCTTCACCCCTCACCGGGTTCCGGTATCGGGGTGGAGGGAGTCGTGGACGAAATGGGGTGATCTTGGCATGGATTCGGCTTGATGTCTGTTTCCGTCGACCGGATCGAGCCGCCGGGCGGTGCGCACCGCCTCGACCGCAGGCATCCCGGCGCCCGGTGCCGGGCGGTGGCCTCCCGGCGTCGCGTCCCCGGGGCGGCCCGGGCCGCCCCGGACTCCGCCGGGGTCGTCTCCGGCGGGGAAAGACATCCCCAGGTGAACCCCCGCATTCCGGATCCCGGATGATGCGCCGGATATCGCAGGGGAAGGGTTCACCGGTCCGGCCGTGCCGGTCGTACCCCTATCGACCGGTTCGTGATCGTGTCGGTGGAGTGGCGCCGCTGGGGCGCCGCGCCGGGGCACCCGGGCGCGCCGCGATCGGCCGCGGCTCCGCCGTGGCCCCGGACCACCACGCGGAAGAGGGGGCCTGTGATGAGCAGGGTTCAGGAGATGGACGTGGTGGCCGTGCTGACGCACGACCACCGCGAGGTCGAGGAGATGTTCACCGAGCTGGAGCGGCTGAGCCGGAGCGAGACCGAGCGGCGCCGGGTGCTGACCGAGAAGGTCATCACCGAGCTGGTCCGCCACTCGGTCGCCGAGGAGGCCTACCTGTACCCGGCCGTGCGGGACCTGGTGCCCGGCGGCGACGCGCTGGCCGACCGGGAGCTCGCCGAGCACGCCGAGGCCGAGGAGACCATGAAGGAGCTGGAGCGGACCGACGTGTCCGAGGAGCGCCACAACGTCCTGCTGGCCCGGTTGATGGCCGAGATCCGCGCGCACATCCAGGAGGAGGAGAACGAGCTGTTCCCCCGGCTCCGCGAGAGCGCCGACGCCGAGCGGCTGGAGGAGCTGGGCCGCAAGGTCGAGGCGATCAAGAAGATCGCGCCCACCCGGCCGCACCCGGCCGCTCCGGACAAGCCTCCGGCCAACAAGGTGCTGGGCCCGATGACGGGCCTGGTCGACCGGATGCGGGACGCGCTCAGCGGGCGCGGCCGGGACTGAGTCACGAGGCCGGGCGGCAGGACCGGATCCCATCCGGTCCCGGCCCGGCACCCGCGCAAGCCGTACGGCCTCGTTCGCCCGGGCCGGCCGGATCGGATCCTCGCCCGGACCGGCCGGGAACCCCGGAGGGGGCCGGGCGGATCACGCCGGGCTATCGCAGGCTCTCGTTCCGGCGTGCACCCCGCACGGCCGCCCCGGCCGCCAGGAGGAGGACGCCGGCGAGCCAGAGGACGCCCTGCAGCGGCAGGGCGTCGACGATCGCACCGCCGGCCAGCGCACCGAGACCGATCGAGAGGTTGAACACCGCGACCCACAGCGCGGAGGCCTCCTCGACCGCTTGCGGCGCGGACTTGATCATCCAGGTCTGGAGGCTGGTGGAGACCCCGCCGTACGCCAGGCCCCAGACGACGAGCAACGTCACCCCGCCCGCAGCGGTGAGGCCCGCCACGGGGTAGAGCAGCACGGTCACCCCCAAGGCGACGGCGATGGACAGGACCGTGCGGTGGAGTCTCTTCGACACGGCGGCACCCGCGATGAAGTTTCCCGCGATGCCCGCCATGCCGAACCCGAACAGCAGCGGCCCGATGAGGTGCTCATCGATGCCGGATAGATCCCGTAGCACGGGACCGATGAACGTGTACGCCGAGAAATGGCCGGTCACGATGAGGAAGGTCGCCAGGATGCCCACCCGGACGCCCCGGTTGCGGAACTGTCCGGCCAGCCGCCGCAGGCCGACGGGTTGGGCGGCGGTCAGCGGTGGCAGCACGATCAGCAGGGCGACCAGCACCGCGAGTGCGAGGACGCTCAGCGCGCCGAACGCGACCCGCCAGTTCGCCAGCCCGCCGATCATCGTGCCGATGGGCACGCCGAAGACGTTCGCGGCTCCGACGCCGCCGAAGATGATCGCGGTGGCCCGCGGCACGTGCGAGGGCGGGGCGAGCCGGACGGCCAGACCGCCGGCGATGGCCCAGAACCCGCCGATCGCGACCCCGACCAGCACGCGGGCGGTGATCAGAAGCTGGTAGTCCGGGGCCAGGGCGGAGGCCAGGTTGGCGAGCGTCATGAGTCCCATCAGGGCGATGAGCAGGAGCCTGCGATCCAGCCGGCCGACCAGTACCGGGACCGCCGGCGCCGCGACGGCGGCGACGACGCTGGGGACCGTGACCATCAGCCCCGCCGCGCCCTCGGACACCGACAGCGCCGATCCGACGGGGGCGAGCAGCCCGATGGGGAGCTGCTCGGCCGTCACCAGGAGAAAAGTGCCGAAGGCCACGGCGGACACCGCGATCCAGTGACTTTTCGCCGAGACGTCTCGCTCGGTCAGCGTGCGGTCCGATGTCGGCACGTCGAGTCTCCTCTCCGATTTGGGAGCGATCGCTCCCGTATGACGGCACACCCTAATATGGGAACGATCGCTCCACAACTCTGGTAGGGTGGCGACCGTGGCGAGACCCAGGGAGTTCGACGAGCAGGACGTGATCGACAGGGCGACCCGGGTGTTCTGGTGCCGCGGCTACAACGCCACGTCCGTCCGTGATCTGGGCGCCGAGCTCAGCCTCAGGCAGAGCAGTCTGTATCGAACCTTCCACGACAAGCGCGCGCTGTTCCTGCGGACGCTGGACCACTACCGGGCGACCGAGTCCGCCCAGGCCGAGGAACGGCTGAGCGCCCCCGGCCCCAGCCTCGAGATCCTGCGGGAGTGGATGATCTGGATGGTCGGCCACGAGGCCGGCCGTGGCTGCTTCGTGGTCAACACGGCCACCGAGCTCGGCGCCGCCGACCCCGAGGTCCGCCAGAGGACCGAGGCCGCGTTCGACGTCACCCGCAGGACCCTGACGTCGCTCCTGCAGCGCGGCGTCCGCGACGGTGACCTGCCCGCCGCATTGGACGTCGACGCCGCCGCGGAGATGCTGTTCACGACAGTGCTCGGGCTGCGCGTACGCGAACGCGCCGGACACGATCCCCAGCGGCTGGCCACGGCCATCGACTTCACGATCAGAACGCTCGCGGCACCTGCGATCTGATCGCGGACGGTCGCCAGGGGAAGGGGCGCGGCCGGGCCGCCGGCCGGCTCCGGGAGGGATCCCGCGGCCGGGCGCCGGCGGCGCGGATCCCGGGTGGCAGACTGGCGCAATGGCATCGGCGGACCCGACCCTGCTCACCTTCGGACACGGGACGGCGGACCGGGAGCTGATCGTCCGGCTGCTGCGCGGCGCGGGGGTCGGCTCGATCGTCGACGTCAGGCGCTTCCCCGGCAGCCGCCGCCACCCGCACGTCGCCCGGGACGCCCTGGCGCGGTGGCTGCCGTCCGAGGGCATCGCGTACCGGTGGGAGCCGCGGCTCGGCGGACGGCGCCGCCTTGCCGGACCGGAGGCGTCCGGTGTGCGCGACCCCTGGTGGCGGGTCGAGGCCTTCCGCGCCTACGCGGCCCACAGCCGGACTCCGGAGTTCGTCGAGGCGATGGCCGCCCTGGTGGAGGAGGTCAGGACCGCCGGATCGGGCACGACGGCGGTGATGTGCAGCGAGACGGTGTGGTGGCGCTGCCACCGGCGCCTCATCGGCGACGTGGCCGTGCTGCTGCACGGGCTGCCCGTCGAGCACCTCGGGCACGACGGGCGCCGGACCCGGCACGAGCCGTCGGCCGGGGCGCGCGTCACCGCGGACGGCCTGGTGTACGACCGGCGGGAGTGACCGGGGTGCGCCCGCCGCAGGCCCGGCCCGCCGGGCGCGGGGACCGCCCGGCGGCGGGCCGGGCCGACCGCGGGAGAACCGGTCCGGCCTCATGAGAAGACGCTCATGTACGCCTCACCGGGCCCTCACCCCCCGTCGAAATGCTCTTCCTGCGGCCGGGCGGGGAGTCCGGCCGGGAGACGACGGAGGGCATGACGTGAGCAAGATCAAGATGGCTGTGGCCGGAACCGTCCTCGGCACCGTACTCGCCGGACCGGCCCTGGCCGCTCCGGCGTTCGCGGACGACCGCACCTGCCGGGGGACCATCCGGGCCGTCACCGTCGACGGCGTGCGCGTGCCGGCGGGCGCGAGCTGCACCCTCCTCGGCACCCGGGTGGAGGGCGGCGTCAAGGTGGAGCGGAACGCGACCCTCGTCGCCCGCGAGGTGAAGGTCGACGGCGACGTCCAAGGGGAGGGAGCCCGCGCCGTGTCGGTGACCGGCGGCTCGGTGGTGGACGGGAACGTCCAGGTGAAGCAGGGCGGCGCCGTGACGGTCACCTCCTCGCGGGTCGGCGGGGACGTCCAGCTCGACGCCAACCGCCGCCCCCTGCGCGTCGACGGGAACCGGGTCGGCGGCGACGTCCAGGTGGTGGGGAACCGCGGCGGCGCCCGCCTCCACCGCAACCTGGTCGAGGGCGACCTGCAGTGCAAGGAGAACCGCCCGGCGCCGGTCGGGAGCGGGAACTCCGCCCGCGGCGACGAGGAGGGCCAGTGCCGCCGCCTCTGAGCACGGCCCGTACGGCCGGCCGCCGCTCCCGCACGCGCCCCGGCCGTCCGGCCCCCGGCGCACCCCGCCCGCCGGGGGCGGCGCGTCCCGGCCGGGGCGGAGTGGATCACTGCAGGGAGGCGATGGCCTTCTCCGCGGTGTCGTGGAAGGAGAACAGCCGGTCCAACCCCATGATGCGGAAGACGCGGATGATCTCGGGGTCCAGGCCGGCCAGGGCCAGCGCGGCGCCGGCGTCCTGCGCGCGCTGGTGGGCGGAGACCAGCGCCGAGATGCCGGTGGAGTCGCAGAACGTCAGCCCCGACAGGTCGATCACCAGCCCGGCGCCCGGGGCGAGCGTGAGATCGTCCAGGGCCGCGCGCAGGCGGGGGACGGTGTGGTGGTCCAGATCACCCGCCACGGTCAGCACGAGAGGGCTGACCGGGTGCGGCTGCAGGGTGACGGTCAGGTCGTGGTCATGCTGCACCAGGACTCCTGAAGGGGGACGGCGGTCGAATAGGCGGGTACGGACAGCGCGAGCACCGCGGTGTCGTCGGAGACGCCCTCGCCCAGGGCGGCGATCAGTTTGTGCACCGCGGTGAGGAGGTCGTCGGCGGTGGCGGGCGCGGCGGCGGCGAGGTACGCGGCCAGGCCTTCCTCGTCCAGCCTGGCCCCGGCCTCGGTGCGGGCCTCGATCAGGCCGTCGGTGTACAGCAGCAACGCGTCCCCGGCGTTCAAACGAGTCCTCACCTGCGCGAAGTACGGGTCACGCAGGATGCCGATCAGCTGCCCTCCCTCCGGGTGGACGGCCTCGATGCTACCTCCCGTCCGCACCATCAGGGCCGGAGGGTGCCCGCCGCCGGCGAGTGTGACGGTGAACCCGTCGCGGTCGGGCTCCAGGACGCCGAAGACGGCGGTGCAGTACGGCGGCGGCGCGGTGCTCCCGGCGTGCTCCTGCTGCAGCACCGCGTCCAGGTTGGCCAGCACCGCGCACGGGTCGGGATCGTAGACGGCGGCGGCGCGCAGCGTGTAGCGGACCAGGGAGGTCAGGGCGGCCGCGTCGGCGCCCTTGCCGCAGACGTCCCCGAGGAAGAACCCCCAGCGGTCGCCGTCGAGCGGGAACAGGTCGTAGAAGTCTCCGCCGACCTCGTCGGCGGAGACGGGGTGGTAGGCCGCGGCCGCGTGCAGGCCGGGCACCCGCGGCAGGGCCGGGGGCAGCAGGGTGCGCTGCAGGGTGCGGGCCAGGCGCTCGGCCCCGGCGCGCAGCTCGCGTTCGGCGGCGACGGTGCGCGAGGCGGTCAGCCGCAGCTCCAGCTCGCCCGCGACCAGGGCGGCGAGGTCCCGCAGGGAGGCCAGCTGCTCGGAGGTCGCCTGCCGGGGGCGGGTGTCCATGACGTTGACACTGCCCAGGCGGTGGCCGTCGGAGGTGACGATCGGAGCCGCCGCGTAGAACCGGACCCCGGGCTCGCCCCGGACCAGCGGGTCGGCGGAGGCACGCGGGTCGGCCGAGGTGTCGGGGACCACGTACACGCCGTCGTGGGTGACGGCCGCGGCACCCAGGCTCACCGCGCGGCTGCCCTGGCACAGCCGCGGCGGCAGCCCGTGGGCGGCCTTGCACCGGACCCACTCGTCGTCGACGAGCGTCACGGTGGCGATCGGCGCGTGGAAGATCCGTGCGGCCAGCGAGGTCACCCGGCCGAACGCGTCGTCACCGGGGGCGTCCAGAGAGGCGTAGCGGCGTACGGCCGCCAGCCGGCGCGTTTCGTCGGCGGTGCTGACGTCAGGCTCCTTTCCCGCCTCGCTCCGTGCGGTACAGGGGCGGACGCAGGGCCCCGGAGCGATTTGCCCTATCCTACGTAACCGTTGACCTGGTCCTTGCGTACCTGCCGCTCCGAGCCGGGAGTCGTCGACCGGTGCACATGGAAGGGCCGTCGCGGAGGCGGGCCGGGCGAGCCACGCCACCGGTCTCCGCAGGCGGGAGGTGCGGTCTGCCGCGCGGCGGCACGGTGGGCGGGTCCGGCGCGGTGCGGCCGGGCTCGGCGTGAGCGAAAGGGTGTCAGATGACGCGCTGTGACGGCGCTGAGCGCGGCCCGGCGGGGGGCGAGGCTGAGGTCTTCGCCGTCGACGACGAGGTCGGCCCGGATCTGGCGGCGGTGGACTGGCGGGCGACCCCGCTCGGGCCGCCCGCCGGCTGGCCGCAGAGCCTGCGCACGGCGGTGAGCATCCTGCTGTCGTCCCGGTTCCCCATGTGGATGGCGTGGGGGCCGCAGCTGACGTTCTTCTGCAACGCCGCCTACCGCCGCGACACCCTGGGCCGGAAGTACCCGTGGGCGCTGGGCCGGCCGGCCGGCGAGGTGTGGGCGGAGATCTGGGACGACATCGGCCCCCGGATCGACGCCGTGCTGGCCACGGGGAAGGCGACCTGGGACGAAGGGCTGCTGCTGTTCCTGGAGCGCGCCGGCTACCCGGAGGAGACCTACCACACGTTCTCCTACAGCCCCCTGCGCGACGACGCCGGCGCGGTGGTCGGCATGCTGTGCGTCGTCAGCGAGGACACCGAGCGGGTCATCGGCGAACGGCGGATGGCGACCCTGCGGGACCTCGGCTCCGACCCCAGCGTGGTCCGCACCGAGCAGGAGATGCTCGCCTTCGCCTGCAGGCAGCTCGGCGGCAACCCGCACGACCTCCCGTTCACGCTGACCTACCTGTTCGACGGCGACGACCGCGCGCGGCTGGCGGGGGCGACCGGGATCCCCGCCGGGCACCCGGCCGCCCCCGCCGTCCTGCCGTTCGGCGACACCGGCGGGGCGTGGCCCGCGGCGGAGCTGGCCCGCGGGGAGTCGGCGCTCGTGGCGCTCGACGGCGCCCCGTTCACCGGCCTGCCGTCCGGCGCCTGGGCGGAGCCGCCCGCGCAGGCGCTGGTGGTGCCGCTGCTGCAGCAGGGCAGCGCGCCGTACGGGTTCCTGGTGGCCGGGCTCAACCGGTACCGTCCCCTGGACGACGGTTACCGCGCCTTCATCGAGCTGGCCGCCGGGCACGTCGCGACGGGGGTCGCCAGCGCCCGCAGCTACCAGGCCCAGCAGCGGCGGGCCGAGGAGCTGGCCGAGCTGGACCGGGCCAAGACCGTCTTCTTCTCCAACATCAGCCACGAGTTCCGCACCCCGCTGACCCTGATCATGGGGCCGGTGCAGGAGCTGCGCGGCCGGCTGCAGGAGGCCGACCCGCAGGTGCGCGAGGAGCTGGAGGTCGTCCACCGCAACGCGCTGCGCCTGGGCAAGCTCGTCAACACCCTGCTCGACTTCTCCCGCATCGAGGCCGGCCGCATGCAGGCCCGCTACGAGCCGGTGGACCTGGCGGCCGTGACCACCGAGCTGGCCAGCGTCTTCCGCTCCGCGATGGACAGGGCCGGGCTGGCCTTCGAGGTCGACTGCCCGCCGCTGGCCGAGCCGGTGTACATCGACCGGAGCATGTGGGAGAAGGTGGTGCTCAACCTGCTGAGCAACGCCCTGAAGTTCACCTTCGACGGCTCCGTCGGCGTCCGGCTGCGCACCGAGGACGGCCACGCCGTCGTCACGGTCGCCGACACCGGCATCGGCGTCCCCACCGGAGAGCTGCCGCGGCTGTTCGAGCGCTTCCACCGCATCGAGAGCGCCCGGTCGCGCTCGAACGAGGGCAGCGGCATCGGACTGGCGCTGGTGAAGGAGCTGGTCGGCCTGCACGGCGGCACCATCACCGCCGACAGCGTCGAGGGCGAGGGCACGACCTTCACCATCCGGCTGCCCTTCGGCTCCGCTCACCTGCCGGCCGACAGCCTGATCCCGGCCGGGTCGGCGGAGGCGGTCTCCGCCACCGCCGACCCGTTCGTCGAGGAGACCCTGCGCTGGATCCCCGGAGACGGCGCGGACGCCGGGCGGGCGGTCACCCCCGACGTCCCCGCCGCCGCGCACCCCGCGGCGCCGGGCGGCGGCGCGCCGCCCCGGGTGCTGATCGCCGACGACAACGCCGACATGCGCGACTATCTCGCGCGGCTGCTGCGGCAGACCTACCGGGTCACCGTGGTGGACGACGGCCAGGCCGCGCTGGAGGCGGCGCGGGCCGACCCGCCGGACATGGTCGTCAGCGACGTGATGATGCCGCGCCTGGACGGCCTGCAGCTGGTGGCCGCGCTGCGCGCCGATCCGCGCACCGCGAGCGTCCCGGTGCTGCTGCTGTCGGCCCGCGCCGGGCAGGAGGCCTCCATCGAAGGGCTGGAGGCGGGCGCCGACGACTACCTGGTCAAGCCGTTCTCCGCCGCCGAGCTGCTGGCGAGGGTGCGGGCGAACGTCGAGCTGGCGCGCATGCGCAACCACCACACCCGGTGGCGCAACGCCATGATCGAATCGCTGCAGGAGGCGTTCTTCGCCACCGACGAGAACGGCGCCGTCGTCGAGATCAACTCGGCGTTCACCGACATCCTCGGCTACGGCCCCGAGGGCCTGCCGTACACCCCGCTGCACCCCTGGTGGCCGGACGAGCGGGAGGACCCGCAGGCCCACGCGATGGTCGCCGCGGCCTTCTCCCAGCTGGTCAGCGAGGGCAGGGGCAGCTGCGTCATCCCCGTCACCCACCGCGACGGGCACCAGGTCTGGATCGCGGTCACCTTCAACGACGTCACCGACCCCGACACCGGCCGGCGCCGGGTCGTGGGCACCGTGCGCGACGTCACCGCCGAGCACTACCTCGTGCAGCGGGAGAGCGCGCTGGCCGCGCTGAGCATGCGCGTCTCCCGGGCGGACAACGTGACCGACGCCCTGTCCGGGGCGCTGGAGGCGCTGCAGGAGGTCTGGCGGGCCCGCCGGGTCACGGCGGCGCTCTGGAACGGCGGCGCCTCGCCGGAGCTCGTCTGCGCGCCCGCCGGTGGCGGCTGGCAGGACCTGCCGGAACAGGTGCGCGAGAAGCTGTCGGCCCTGCGCGAGCAGCCGCCGCTGCGCCCGGTCGCGGACCGGGCGGACGGAGCCGGCGTCACCCTGGAGCACCCGCAGGGCCTTCTGACGCTCTGGATCGACCTGGGCCAGAACCGGCCCTTCACCACCGAGGACCAGACCCTGCTCGCGCTGCTGGCCGGACACCTCGGCCAGGGCCTGAACCGGGCGCACCAGCTCGACCAGCAGCGCGAGGCCGCCGTGGCCCTCCAGCGCGCCATCCTCGGCCCCTCGCGGCTGCCCGACGGCTTCGCCGTGCGCTACGAGCCGGCCACCCGCCCGCTGGAGGTCGGCGGCGACTGGTACGACATCGTGCCGCTGGCCGGCGAGCGCATCGGGATCGTGGTCGGCGACTGCGTCGGGCGGGGGTTGGAGGCCGCGGCCGTCATGGGGCAGCTGCGCAGCGCCTGCCGCGCCCTGCTGCTGCAGGAGGCCGGGCCAGCCCAGGTGCTCGGCGCCCTCGACCGGTTCGCCGCCCTCGTCCCCGGCGCCAGGTGCACCACCGTCTTCTGCGGCGTCCTGGACACCGCCACCGGCGACCTCGTCTACTCCAGCGCCGGCCACCCGCCCGGCATCCTGGCCCACCCCGACGGCACCACCCAGCTGCTGGAGGGCGGCCGCTCCACCCCGCTGGCCGTACGGCCGGACCACTCCCGGCCCGAGGCCAGGTGCACCATGCCGGCCCGCTCCACCCTGCTGCTGTACACCGACGGGCTGGTCGAGCGGCGCCGGCGCCCGCTGACCGCGGGCATCGACCAGGCCAGCGCCGCCGTCCAGGACGGGCGGGCCGCTCCCATCGAGGACCTGGCGACCCACGTCATGGCCCGGCTCGCGCCGGACGGCGGCTTCAACGACGACGTCGCCCTGCTGCTGTACCGCCAGCCCGCGCCGCTGGAGGTCGCCTTCCCCGCCGAGTCCAGCCAGCTCGCCCCGGTCCGCACGGCCCTGCGCGACTGGCTGAGCCGCTGCGAGCTCAACCCCTCGCTGATCCAGAACGTGCTCGTCGCGGCCGGTGAGGCCTGCGCCAACGCGATCGAGCACGGACACCGCCACAGTCCCGGCCGCACGATCCGCCTGCGGGCGGTCGCCACCGCCGGCGACCTGCACCTGACCGTCGCCGACACCGGCCGGTGGAAGCCGCCGCAACCCGAGGCCAATCCCCACCGCGGCCGGGGCGTCGCCCTCATGCGCGCCCTCATGCACGAGGTCACCATCGAACCCGGTGCCTCCGGGACCACCGTCGACATGCATGCGAGGATCACCCGATGACCACCCCTTTGACCCTGGTCGCCTCGGAACGGCCCGACGGCACGCCGGTCCTCGCCGTCACCGGGGAGATCGACATGAGCAACGCGGGCACCCTGGACGCCGCGCTGGCCAGGTCCGCCGGCGACGGCTCGCTGGTCGTCGACCTGAGCGCGGTGGACTACCTCGACAGCGCCGGCCTGACCGTCCTGTTCTCCCACGCGCCGCGCATCCGGCTGGTCGCCAACCCCCTGCTCGCCCCCGTCCTGACGATCTCCGGGCTCACCGAGGTCACCGAGGTCGAGGGGATCGCACCGGACGGGACGGCCCCGCGGTAGGCGCCGGGAAGCGGGGCCCGCGCCGCCCCGGCGGTCCCGCCGCCCGCGCGGCCGGCCGGTTCCCGCTGCGCGCCGTCCCACGCGGTCAGAACCGCCAGCCGATGAGGTTCCACTGCCACAGGAACCACGCCAGCGCCGCCAGCCCCGCGAACAGGGCGACCTGGTGCACGCGCGCGACCGTGCCGGAGCCCGCCCAGCCCCTCACCGTGTACCCGGCCGCCCCGGCCGTCATCGCCAGCACGACGAGGGGTACGGCGAGCAGGATGCGCATGTCCGGCGGCACGCCGTACAGGAAGTCGCCGGTGTCGCCGAGGACCCGGGCCGCCAGCAGCGCCAGGAACCCCAGGCCCAGCAGGGCGGCCCCGCAGGCCAGCGCGCGTGCCGCCCGCCAGGCGGCCGTCGCGGCGGCGGGCCGCCGCCGCGCCCGGCGCCACACCGCCGCCAGGGGCACGGCGAGCGCGCTGAGGGCCGCGGCGGTGAAGACCGCCAGGACCGCCAGGTTGACGATCGGTCCCTCCGCGGCGCTCATCAGGCGGTAGGCGGGACCGTCGGTGGCCACGTAGCGCCGGCCGTCCCCGCCCGGGACGGCCACCAGGTGGTCGCGGCCGTCCGCCGAGGCGTACAGGCCGCCGCCCCGGGGCCGCCACCGCTCACCCTGGAAGCGGACGGTGCCGTCACCGTCCACCCGCAGCCGCGCCGGGCCGAGCAGGACCAGGATCTTCTCGATCGTCGAGGCGTTGTGCCGGGCCGGCGCGTAGAAGCCCTCCCGGGGGGCCTCCCCGGCCGCCGGGGAGCGCTCCGGGGCGGGCCCGGCGGCCGCCCGGGGCGGGGCGAACCGGTCGAGGAACGCGCGGGTCAGCTCCGCCGCCGCCCCGATGCCGCCGGTGCCGTTGACCGACAGGAACATCCCCAGGTCGCACCCGGGCACCAGGAGCAGCACGCTCCGGAACCCCTCCCAGCTGCCGTCGTGCATCAGGACCCGGTGGCCGCCGACGGTGCGGTCCATGAAGCCGTGCGCGTACCCGCCCAGGCGGGGGTCGGCGGAGAAGGAGCGCCGGTGCATCCGCGCCGTGGTCTGCGGGCTCAGCACGGCGGTGCCGCGGAACCGCCCGCCGTTCAGGTGCGCGATCATGAAGTTGGCCATGTCCGCGGCCGTGGCGCTGACCGACCCGTCGGGGGGCATCGCGTCGAAGGTGAAGGGGACGGCGCGCGGGGGGACGGCCTCGGAGTCGTAGCTGCGCGCGAGGTCGGCCGCGAGGGGCGCGGGCACCGGCTCGGCCGCGGTGCTGCGTGTCATGCCGAGCGGTTCCAGCAGGTGGCGGCGGACGTAGGCGCCGTAGGGCTCCCCGGTGACCTGGGCCACGACGTGGCCGGCGAGCGCGGCGCCGTGGTTGGAGTAGGCGGAGATCTCGCCGGGCGGCCGGATCCGGGCCGGCAGGTGCCGTGCCAGATACTCGCCGAGCGGCGGCACGTCGGCCGCGGTGCGCGCGCCGATGCCGACCGCGCGCTCCTCGAAGCCGGAGGTGTGGTCCATCAGGGTCCGCAACGTCACCGGCTCCGGGTGGGTGGCCGGGACGCGGAACCCCTTCAGGTAGCGGTTCACGTCGGCGTCCAGGTCGAGCCGGCCGGCCTCGACCTGCTGCATCACGGCCGTCCAGGTGAACAGCTTGGTGATCGACCCGATCCGGACCAGTGAGCGGCCGGGGTCGAACGCGGTCCCGCGCGCGACGTCGGCCAGGCCGTAGCCCCCGGTGAACACGGTCCTGGCGCCGGACACCACCGAGACCACCGCGCCGGGCACCCGGTCGCGGGCGAGGCGGGCCGGTACCGCGTCGTCGAAGAAACCGGCCAGCGCCCGCGCGGTGGGGGCAGGGCAGGCGGGCGCGGACAGTGATCGGGCCGGGGCGGGCGAGGCCGCCGAGGCGGGCCCGGCGGCAGCGGCGGTCCCGGTGGCGGGCCGGGCCGGGGTGGACCAGGCGGCCGCGGCGGGCGGCCGGGCCCGGGACGCCGCCGGGCCGGCGAGGACGGGCAGGGCGAGACAGGCCGCGAGCAGCCCTGCGGCTGCTGGGCGGGCGAGGCGGGACGGCCGGCTGCGCACGGGTCGGCTCATGGGTCGGCTCCTGGTGACGGTGCTCGGCAAGGGGACACCGTCAAGGGTCGCGACGCGGGGGCGCGGCCCGCATCGGTCCGCGGGCGAGGCCGTACTCCGACGAAAGTCGGAGCCGCGCCGCCCGGTCCGCCGACGAAAGCGGGATGGGCGCGGTGCCCTCCTGGTCTCTAGGCTGCGGGGTATGGCAGAGGCCGCGGACATGGACGCCCCCGGGCCGCGGGACGCGGTGACGGACCGCCTGCGGGCCCGCCTGACCGGTCCCGGGGCCGTGGACGCCGCCCTGGTGCTGGGGTGCCTGGTCCTGACCGGCTTCGCGGTGCGGGCGCACTGGTCGGCGCTGCCCCCGCCGGTGATCGCGGCGGCGGGCGCGGCGGGCGGCCTCGCGCAGATCTGGCGCAGGCGGCGGTGGTGGCCGGCGACCGCGGCCGGAGCGGCGGCGTATGCGCTGTCGGGGAACCCCGGCCCCCTGCTCGTCGGCCTGTACTCGGGCGCCTCGTACGCCCCCCGGCGGCAGGCGGGGGCGCTCGCGCTCACCGGCTGGGCGGGCTTCGCCGGATGGTCGTGGATCGACGAGGGCCGGCTGACGGCCGAGGGCGCGGTCTCGGCGGCCGTCGCGGCCGCCGTGGTGACGGCCGCCGGCCTGCACGCCGCCACCCGGCGGGCGCTGACCGAGGCGCTCCACCGGCGGGCCGAGAGCGCCGAGGCCGAGCGGCGCCTCCGCGACGAGCAGGCCCGCTCCGCGGAACGCACCCGGATCGCCCGGGAGATGCACGACGTCCTGGCGCACAAGGTGTCGCTCATCGCGCTCCACGCGGGCGCGCTGGAACTCGCCGCGAGCGGGAGCTCCGCCCGGGTCGAGGAGGGAGCGGCGCTCATCCGCGTCACCGCCCGCGAGGCGCTGCGGGAGCTGCGCTACGTGCTCGGCGTGCTGCGGGAGGAACCGGGCGTGCCGGACCCCGGCGCGCCCCCGGACGGTGGCGCGCCGTTCGCCGACCCGGCGTCGCTGGTGCGGGAGGCGGAGCAGGCCGGGCAGCGCGTCGAGCTGCGCGACCGGGCCGGCCCGCTGCCGCCGGCCGCGGCCCGGGTGGTCCACCGGATCGTCCGGGAGGGTCTGACCAACGCCCGCAAGCACGCGCCGGGCGCGCCGGTCACCGTCTCGGTGGAGCCCGGCGAGGACGGCGGCGTGACCGTCACCGTGGACAACGCCCCGGCGGGCGGCGCACCGGCGGACCTGCCCGGGTCGGGTTCCGGGCTGGTCGGGCTGGCCGAACGGGTCCGGCTGGTGGGCGGGACCCTCCGCAGCGGCCCCCGCGGATCCGGGGCCGGCGGCGGCTGGCGGCTGCGGGCCCGCATCCCGCGGCTCGACCACGGCGACCAGGGTGAGCCCCGGTTCGGCCACGGCGACCAGGGTGAGCCCCGGTTCGGCCACGGTGACCGGGGCGGATCCCGGCCCGGCCACGGCGAGCGGGGCGGCGCGCCGGCCGCGACCGGCGAGGTCCCCGCGGAGCACGCACCATGATCTCGGTCCTGCTCGTGGACGACGAGGCCCTCGTCCGCGCCGGCCTGCGCATGATCCTCGAAACGGCCGACGACATGGCCGTCGTCGGCGACGCCGCCGACGGGCGGGCCGCGCTCGAGGCGGTCGCCCGCGCCCGCCCGGACGTGGTCCTCATGGACGTGCGCATGCCCGGCCTCGACGGCCTGGCCGCCACCGCGGCGATCCGCGCGCGCCCGCACCCGCCCGCGGTGATCGTCCTGACCACCTTCGACGCCGACGACACCGTCTTCCGGGCGCTGGAGGCCGGGGCGACGGGATTCCTGCTCAAGGACACCCCGCCGCGGGACCTGCTGCGCGCCGTACGGCACGCGGCGGCGGGCGACGCGATGCTCTCGCCCGGTGTCACCCGGCAGCTCATCGACCGCCTCACCGCGGAGGACCGCACGCGCCGCCGCCGCGCGGCCCTGGAGCGGCTGCGGGGCCTGACCGAGCGGGAGCGGCAGGTGCTGGTCGAGATCGGCCTCGGCCACGCCAACGCCGACATCGCCGCCCGCCTGCACATGAGCGAGGCGACGGTGAAGAGCCACGTCACCCGCCTGTTCGAGAAGCTCTCGGCCACCAACCGCGTGCAGCTGGCCATCGCCGCGTTCCGCGCGGGCATCGTCGAGTGATCGCCGCGTTCCGCGCGGGTGCTGAGCGGTCACAGCGGCGTCGGCGTTCGGGGAGGGCGGATGGCTGTGCTCGGATCGGCCGGAGGCTCGGGAGGCGGCCCGCCCCTGTTCGAGGACCTGGACCCGGACATCCCCGACGGCGCGAAGACCGGGCTGGTCGGGCAGTCCGGCGGAGGCAAGAGCACGCTCACCCGGCTGCTGCTGCGCCTCATGGACGTGGGCGGCGGCAGGATCCTGATAGGGGGCCAGGACATCGCCCGGCTGCGCCAGTCCGACCCGCGCAGCCTCATCGCCTACGTCCCCCAGGAACCCGCCATGTTCCACCGGTCCGTGCGCGACGCCCCGATCCCGCTGCTGGACGAGGCGACCAGCGCCCTGGACTCCGAGAGCGGGATCCTCGTCCAGGAGGCTCTGTGGCGCCTGATGCAGGGCCGTACCGCGGTCGTGGTCGCGCACCGCCTGAGCACCGTCGTGCGGATGGACCGGCTCGTCGTGCTCAACCGGGGGCGCGTCGTGGAGCAGGGCACCCACGGCGAGCTGCTCCAGTCACCGGGAGTCACCGGGGAGCGCGGGTGTGGCCGATCGGCGATCGTTCGCCTACGGTGCTGGGCGTGCGGGGGATGACACGGCCCTGGGTGGACGGCGCGGTGGACGGCGGCGCGGCGGCCGGCGTCGTGGCGGTGTTCTGGGCGTGGCCGGCACTCGGCGCCGGAGCGTGGCCGACGGTGGCGGCGGGGGCGGTGCTGGCCGGGATGACGGCCGGTGCGATGGTGCTGCGGCGGCGGGCGCCGTTCGGGGCGACGCTGGCCGCCGGGGCCGCCACCGTCGCCGGCA
This sequence comes from Planomonospora alba, assembly GCF_039534085.1. Classification (NCBI taxonomy): domain Bacteria; kingdom Bacillati; phylum Actinomycetota; class Actinomycetes; order Streptosporangiales; family Streptosporangiaceae; genus Planomonospora; species Planomonospora alba. The sequence goes on along the minus strand of NZ_BAAAUT010000025.1, from coordinate 92,242 downwards.
CGGTGCTGGGGGTCTGCCAGGACCCCATGCTGGCCGCGGCCTGGTGCCTGTACCCCCTCGCGATCGAGCGGGCGCGGCGCACCCGGGTCGTGGCCGGGGTGCTGGCCGGGGTCTTCGCGGGGCTGGCGATGGTCACCGCGGTGCCGGAGGGGGACGCGGCCGGGCCGGGGCGGCAGGTGGTGTTCGCGGTGGCCGCGCTGAGCGTGTCCTGGCTGCTCGGCACCGTCACCGGCAGGCAGCTCGCGACCGCTCGGGAGGCCGAGCGGATGCGGGTGCAGCTGGAGGTGGCGCGGGACGTCCACGACGTGGTCGGGCACGCGCTCGGGGTGGTCATCGCGCAGTCGGGGGTGGTCCTCGGCCTGCCGGACGCCCGGGAGGAGGAGCTGCGCGAGACGTTGTCGGAGGTGGAGGAGCACGCCCGCAGGGCGCTGGAGGACGTGCAGGGCCTGGTGCGCACGCTGCGCGCTCCGGACGGCGGGCCGGCGCCCGGTCGGGACGGGCTCGCGGAGGTCGTCGAGGCGACCCGGGCCGCCGGCGTCGACGTGGACGCCCGGGTCGACGCCGGCGGGGCGGTCGGCGGCCGGGTGGGCGCGGTGGCGTTCCGGATCGTGCAGGAGGCGTTGAGCAACGTGGTGCGGCACGCCCCGGGCGCGTGGTGCACGGTGCGGGTGCGCCGGGAGGGCGACGTGCTGGTGGTCCGGGTCCGGGACGGCGGGGCCCGGAGGCCGGTCGGCCGGGCTCCGGGCGCCGGATCGGGGTCCGGGCTGCGGGGCATGCGGGAGCGGGCCCGGCTGGTGGGCGGGACGGTGGCGTGGGGGGCCCGGCCCGGGGGCGGCTTCGAGGTGGAGGCCCGGCTGCCCGTGGGAGGAGCCCCGTGACGGCCGGAACCGGGGGAGCACGTCCGCCGGGACCGTGCCCGGGCCGGGCCGGTCAGGCGTTCCCCGGAGGCGGTCCGTGAGCGGGCCGGGGTCCGATCCGGTCTCCGTCTTCCTCGCCGACGACGACGCGGGGCTGCGCGGGGCGTACCGGAAGCTGTTCGAACGCACCCCGGGTTTCCGGTTCGCCGGGGAGGCGGCGGACGGGGAGGCGGCGGCGCGGCTGGTGGCGGCGCTGCGGCCGTCCGTCGCGCTGCTGGACGTGCAGATGCCCGGGACCGGCGGGCTGGAGGCGGCCCGGCGCATCCTGGCGGAGACGCGCACCCGGGTCGTGATGCTCACCACGTTCGACCTGGACGAGTACGTGCACGAGGCGCTCACGCTCGGCGCGTCGGGCTTCCTGCTGAAGAACGCGGCCCCGGCGGAGGTGCTGCACGCGGTCCGCACGGTGCACGCGGGCAACGCGATGCTCGCCCCGGAGGTGACCGTACGGCTGCTGGACCGGTTCCGTCCGCGCCGGCCCGACGAGCGGCACGCGTTCACCCGGCAGGTGCTGTCGCAGCGGGAGCTGCAGGTGATCCGGCTGGTCGCCCGCGGCCTGTCCAACCGGCGGATCGCGGACGAGCTGTGCCTGAGCCTGGAGACGGTCCGCACCTACCTGCGCCGGATCTTCGCCAAGCTGGACGTCAGCGACCGCACCCAGCTGGCCGTGCTCGCCCACGAGGCGGGACTGCTGCACGAGCCGCGTTAGCTGTCTACTTCCGGGTGACGCGCCCGCTCGCGGCCTCGCCGGATGCTGAGTGCTCCGACACGAGACACGAGGCGAGGGATGATAGAGATCACGCGGCTCACCAAGCGGTACGGCGGGAAGCCGGCGGTGGACGACGTCAGCTTCACGGTCAGGCCCGGCCGGGTCACCGGCTTCCTCGGCCCGAACGGGGCCGGCAAGTCGACGACCCTGCGCGTGCTGCTCGGCTTGGACCGCCCGGACGGCGGCACCGCGCTGATCGGCGGACGGCGCTACCGGGACCTGCGCCACCCGCTGCGCACGGTGGGGGCGCTGCTGGACGGGGCGGGCCCGGTGCCCGAGCGCCGCGCCGTGGACCACCTCACCTGGATCGCGCAGAGCAACCGGATCCCGCGCCGCCGGGTGCACGAGGTGCTCGAACTGGTGGGCCTGACCGGCGCGGCCCGGCAGCGGGTGAAGGGCTACTCGCTCGGCATGCGGCAGCGGCTCGGGATCGCCGCGGCGCTGCTCGGCGACCCGGAGGTCCTGGTGCTGGACGAACCGGTCAACGGGCTCGACCCGGAGGGCGTCCGCCGGGTGCGGGACCTGCTGCGCGAGTACGCCGCGTCCGGCCGTACCGTGCTGCTCTCCAGCCACCTGATGGCGGAGACGGCCGAGACCGCCGACGACGCGATCGTGATCGCGCGGGGCCGGATCGTCGCGCACGGCCCGCTGGCCGGCCTCAGCGCGGGGCACGGGTCGCTGGAGTCGGCGTTCTTCGCGCTCACCGGCGACCGGGAAGGCAGGGGAGGATGGTGAGGGACGCGGCGGCCGCGGTCCGGGCGGAGCTGACGAAGATCGTCACGCTCCGCGCGGTGTGGCTCGTCACCGGTGCCGTCGTCGGCCTGCACCTGCTCCTGTGGACCCAGAACATAGACGCCGAGACGGAGGCGGTGGACGGCATCACCGCGGACGGCATGATCGAGCGGTTCCCGGGCACGGTGCGCCCGGCCCGCGAGGCGCTCGCCGAGTATCTGGCCGCGTCGTCGTTCCAGATGTGCCTGTTCCTGCCCTTCACCGCCGCGGTCATCGGGGGCCAGGAGTTCCGCGCCGGCCAGCTCGGGGCCTCCCTGCTCGCGGTCCCGCGGCGCGGGCTGCTGGTCGGCGCGAAGACGCTCGCCACCGGCGGTTTCCTGCTGTCCGCCGCCGCCGTCATCGCCGCGATCAGCACGGCGTTCATGTACGGCGCGACCAGGGGCTGGGATCCGGGCCTGGTGGTGAGCGCGCAGGCGTGGGCCGCCCAGGCGAAGTTCCTGGCCTACGCGGTCCTGAGCGGTCTCGTCACCTTCGCCGTCACCCTGATCGCCCGCAGCACCCTCGCCGGCGTCCTGGTCACCGTGGTGCTGACCGCGCTGACCATGAGCCAGGTCCTGGCGGCCTTCGCCCCCGCGCTGGACGCGCTGGTCCCGCTGAGCGCGGGCCGCAACCTGATCCTCCTCCCCGGGGAGGACCTGCGGTTGTCCGCCGGTCCGGCGCACGCCATGGCCGTGCTCGTCGCCTGGCCGCTGCTGGCCACCGTCACGGCCGCGGTCCTCCTCACCCGGCGGGACGCGCGATGACCGCGGCCCCGGCCGGTGGCGTTCCGGACGCGGACGGGATCAGGCTGTCCGATCCGGTCCGCGCCGAGCTCACCAAGATCCTCACCCTGCCCGCGACGTGGATCGCGCTCGCCCTGGCCCTGGCGGCCGACACGCTGCTCGGCCTGCTGGCCGCCACGGACGCCGTCCGCCTCGCCGGCCCGGACGGGCAGGTCGCGCTCGCCCGGTCCGGCACCGTGCTGCTCGCCCCGGTGTACGCCTTCGCGGCCGTGCCGGTCTTCGCGGCGGGCGGCGAGTACCGGGGCGGACAGGTCAGGGTGAGCCTGCTGGCGGTTCCCGACCGCGACCGCTTCTTCCTGTCGAAGCTCCTGGCGGTCCTGGGCGTGCTCGCGGTCGCGGCGCTCCCCGCCGTGCTGCCGGGCCACCTCGTCCGGCACGTGCTCGGCGGCGCGGACGCGGGCGGGGCGGCCGGCGGCGTGCCCGCGAAGGCGGTGGCCTACCTGCTGGTCGGCCTGGTGGCGTACGGGTTCGCCGCGCTGGCGAGGACGGTCGTCGCCCCGCTGGCCGTGCTGGCCGCCCTGCCGGTCCTGGTCTCCCCGCTGCTGCGGGGCATGGCGCCCGAGGTGGTGCGGTCGCTGCCGCACGAGGCGGCGCTGAGCTTTCTCGGCGTGCCCGAGGGCCCGGATCTCGCGCTGGAGCGGCCGGTGGGCCTGCTGGTGGTCGCGGCGTGGGCCGCGGTGTCCGTCGGCGCCGCCTGGGCGGCCACCGCCCGGCGGGACGGCTGACGGCTCCCGGCCGCTCCTGCCGGGGGCCGGTCCGGCCCCGGTGGTGCGGCCCGGCCCGGCGGCGCGGTCCGGGGACCCCGCACATGATCCCCGCGGGTGGCAATCAACCGTTCGGTGGATTCGAGGGTCAGCACGATCGGCGGCCGAGTGTGGCCGGCGGATCGATTCGCCCCGGACGGGGACGGAAGATCCTTGATCCATGGCAGTCATCGAAGTCACAGACCTCCGCAAGAGGTACGCGGACCTGACCGTTCTGGACGGGGTGTCGTTCTCCGTGGAGGAGGGCGAGATCTTCGGCATCCTCGGGCCGAACGGCACCGGCAAGACCACCACCGTGGAGTGCGTGGAGGGCCTGCGCCGGCCCGACGGCGGGTCGATCAGGATCTTCGGGCTCGACCCGGTGAAGGACGCGCGCAAGGTCCGCGAGCTGATCGGGGTGCAGCTCCAGCAGACCCGGCTGCCGGAGAACATCAAGGTGTGGGAGGCCCTCGACCTGTACGCCTCCTTCTACACCGAGCCGCGCGACTGGCGGGAGCTGCTGGAGGAGTGGGGGCTGGCCGACAAGCGCGACGCCCGCTTCGGCAAGCTGTCCGGCGGCCAGAAGCAGCGGCTGTTCATCGCGCTGGCGCTGGTCGGCAACCCGAAGGTGGCCTTCCTGGACGAGCTGACCACGGGCCTGGACCCGCAGGCCCGCCGCGCCACCTGGGAGCTGGTCAAGCGGGTCCGGGCGAGCGGGGTGACGGTGGTGCTGGTCAGCCACTTCATGGACGAGGTGGAGGAGCTGTGCGACCGCGTCGCCGTCCTCGACCGCGGCAGGGTCGTGGCGGTCGACACCCCGGCCGGGCTGGTCGGCGGCGAGCACCGGATGCGGTTCAGGCTGATGGCGGGCGACCCGGCGGGCCTGGAAGGGCTGCCCGGGGTGACCGGTGTGTCCAGGGAGGGCGACCGGGTGGTCGTCACCGGCCGGGGCGACTTCGCCACGGCGGTCACCGCGCACCTGGCCCGCCACCACGTCCTGGTCAGTGATCTCCGCATCGACAAGCGCACCCTGGACGACGCCTTCGCCGCCCTGACCGGCCGCTCCTTCGAGTAGAGGAATCCGAACATGATGAAGCTCGCCGTCGTCGAGACCAAGCTGCTGACCCGGGAGCCCGGGGCGCTGTTCTCGCTGCTCATCCCGCTGTTCATCCTGGTGGTGTTCGGAAGCTCGATCGAGCCGGGGGACACCGTGCTGCTGCCGATGGCGCTGGCCATCGCCGTGGGGATGGTGGGCCTCTACCTGCTGCCCACCACTCTTGCCACCTACCGCGAGCGGGGCATCCTGCGCCGGCTGTCGGCCACCCCGGTGCGCCCGGTCAACCTGCTGGTGGTGCAGCTGATCCTGCAGCTCGTCCTCGCGGTGACCGCCTGCGGCCTGCTGCTGGCCGTCGCGGGCACCGTCCTCGGCGCCCGCCTGCCCACCGGGGTGCTGCCCGCCGCGGCGGTGTTCCTCCTCGGTACGGCGAGCATGTTCGCGATCGGCCTGCTCATCGCGGCGCTGGCGCCCAACGGCCGGGCCGCCAACGGCATCGGGGTCCTGCTGTACTTCCCGATGGCCTACCTCGCCGGGCTCATGCAGCCCAAGGATCAGATGCCCGCTATGGTGGCCCGCATCGGGGAGTACACCCCTCTGGGTGCTTTCGGGCAGAGCATGCGCGAGATCTGGGCGGGTGCTGCTCCCAGCCCCCTGCTGCTGGGTGTGCTGGCCGGCTACGCCCTGGTCGTCAGCATCGCGGCGGCCACGTTCTTCCGCTGGGAGTGACGGATGACGACCGGCCGGCTCGACCGATGGGAACGGTTGCTGGAGCGCCAGATGGCGGCCGCGCCGTACGTCCTGCTGGTGGTCTCCGCGGTGCTCTCCCTGCTGGGCGGCGCGAGCCCCTGGATCACGCTCGGCCTCACCGTTCTCGCGGCCGCCTGGACGGGGCTCATGCCGCGGGGCGTGGCCGGCGGCGCGGTCTACGTGGCCGGACTGGTGGTCCTGATCGGCGTGCTCTGCACGCAGGGAGTGTGGTTCGCGAGCTTCTTCGGCTTCATCGGATATCTCCACTCCTGGCAGTACCTGAAGGGGAAGTGGCGGCTGGCCGGCGTGGGTGCCACGGCGGCGATCAGCGTCGCGGCCTACGGCGGGGGCCTGCCCGAGCCCACCCCTTACGCGATCTTCACCTACCTGTTCTTCACCGCCGCCATCGTCGCGGGGGTGAGCCTGTTCAGCTTCGTCGGCGAGGTCACCGCCGAGCGGAGCGACGAGCGCAGGCGCATGGTGGCCCGGCTCGAGGAGGCCATGCGGGAGAACGCCGGGCTCCAGGCCCAGCTGCTGGTCCAGGCCCGGGAGGCGGGCGTGATGGACGAGCGGCAGCGCATGGCGGCGGAGATCCACGACACCCTCGCCCAGGGCCTGACCGGCATCATCACCCAGCTCCAGGCGGCCAAGCAGGCCGAGGACTGGCGGCGCAACGTGGACAACGCGATAGGGCTGGCGCGGGAGAGCCTCGCCGAGGCCCGGCGCTCGGTGCACGCGGTGGGGCCCGGCCAACTGGAGGCGGCTCCGCTGCCCGAGGCGCTGCGGGACGTCGTGGCCCGGTGGGGCGAGCTCAACGGGGTGCGCGCGGACTTCACCGTCACCGGTACGGTCTGTCCCATGCATCCGGAGGTCGAGGAGACGCTGCTGCGCACGGCGCAGGAGGCGCTGGCCAACGCCGCCAAGCACGCCGGCGCGTCGCGGGTGGGCCTGACCCTGTCGTACATGGAGGACGTGGTGACCCTGGACGTCCGCGACGACGGCGCCGGATTCGCCCCGGAGCGGGTGGGAGACGCCGGCGGGTTCGGCCTGACGTCGATGCGCAAGCGGGTCGACCGGCTGGCGGGCACCCTGGTGATCGAGTCCGAGCCCGGCGCGGGCACCGCGATCTCCGCGAGCGTCCCGGCGGTGGCCCGTGACTGAGCCCTCGCAGACCCCCGTCCGGCTGCTGATCGCCGACGACCACCCCATCGTCCGCGACGGCATCCGCGGCATGTTCACCGGCGACCCGGGCTTCGAGGTCGTCGGCGAGGCCGCCGACGGCGCCCGGGCCGTCGAGCTCGCGCGGGCGCTGGACCCGGACGTGATCCTCATGGACCTGCGCATGCCCGGCACGGACGGCGTCGCGGCCATCAAGGAACTCGCCCGGACGGGCAGCAGGGCCCGCGTGCTCGTCCTGACCACCTACGACACCGACCGCGACGTCCTGCCCGCCATCGAGGCCGGGGCGACCGGGTACCTCCTCAAGGACACCGGCCGCGACGAGCTCGTCCGCGCCGTGCGCACGGCGGCGCGGGGGGAGGCCGTGCTCTCCCCGTCGGTCGCCACCCGCCTCCTCGGCCAGGTCCGCACGCCCGCCGCCCCGCTGAGCGCCCGGGAGCTGGAGATCCTCTCCCTCATCGCCGAGGGCGCCACCAACCGCGAGGTCGCCGCCCGCCTGTTCATCAGCGAGGCCACGGTCAAGAGCCACGTGCTGCACATCTACGCCAAGCTCGACGTCAACGACCGCGCGGCGGCCGTCGCCGCGGCCTTCCGGCGAGGTCTGCTCACCCTGGACGGGGGCTGACCGGCCGCGGGGGCTCAGGCCGCCGGGTGGCCGTAGTCGTTCCAGCTCGGCGGCCGGGTCATCAGCTGCCGCCAGGTGGGCCACTCCCCGCCGGTGTGCTGGCGCAGGAGCTCGCCGGGCATGGTGTACGGCGGAGCCTTGTGGGGCTTGGCGAGCGCCTGCCCGACGATCGCGTCGAACAGGACGGCCGAGGCGCGCAGGCGGGGGAACTCCGCGTGGACGCGGTCGGCGTAGCCGGCCGGGAGGGTGTAGGGGCCGTCGGGGCCGAGGTCGAAACCCGCGCCGGCCGAGACGAGGGCGATCTCGGGCCGCTTGCGCAGGGCGATGTCGTGGCACAGGTGCAGGGCGACGGCGTCCCACACGACCTCGACGCGCTCGGCGGGCACCCCCAGGTCGGTGAGGAAGCGGGCGGCCAGGTCGGCGCCGTCGAGGTCGAAGCGCTGGTCGCCGTCGCCCTCGTCGCTGAGCCCGACGTCGTGCAGCACGCAGCCGAGGAACAGCAGTTCGTCGTCGTAGTCGGCGTCCGGGCGCAGGCCCTGCTGCTCGCCGATGAAGCGGCCGTACAGGTAGCTGCGCATGCTGTGGTTGAAGATCGCCGGGTCCTCGATCTCCCGGGCGAAGCGCGCCGCGCCCAGGGCGAGGTCCGTGCGGGGGAACGGCAGCTGGTCGTCGTCCACCGGAGTCGTCCTTTCCGTGTGGTGCTCGGGTGGGCGCAGGGCGGGACGTCCCGCGCCCGGTCTCCTCAAGCTTCAGTCACCCTGAAGCTTAGTCCATGCTTCAGCCGTCCTGAAGGCGGGGGCGGGAACCCGGCGGGCGCTGCGGGGAAACCGGCTAGTTCGTCCTGCGAACTGCAGGGGCGGGCGAATGTTAGCCTGGCCGGATGGTTAAGCATGATGGCGGCCGGATCGGGATCGCGGCCGCACTGGTGCGGTCCGCTTTCCTGGTGAACGCCGTGTACGCCGAATCCGCCCGGGAGTACGGCATCACCTCGCAGCAGGGCCAGCTGCTGTGCGTGCTGATGGCCAAGCCGTACGGCATGGGCGAACTGGGCGCGACGCTGAGACTGGCCAAGTCGAGCCTCACCGGCCTGGTGGACCGCACCGAGCGCAACGGCCTGGTCGAGCGCAGGCCGGATCCGCAGGACACGCGGGCGGTGCGGGTCGCGCTCACCCGGCGGGGGGGCCGGATAGCGGAGGAGTTCTACACCGAGACCTGCCGGCGGATCGAGGCGCTGACGGCGGGGTTCGCCCCGGCCGAGCGCGACGCGCTCGCCGCCCTGCTCGGCCGCGTCGTGCTGGACAACAAGGTCCCTGCGGTCTTCCTGGGGCCCGGGGAGGAGGACGCGGGCGACCGCGGGAACTGAGGTGTGCCGCCCTCCCGGCGGAACGGGGAGTTGTAGTTCGTGTTGCGAACTAATATGGTTCGTTATGCGAACTGCGGCCTTTTTTCCTGGGAGCGTGAATCATGGGTCGTGCACCTGTACGAGAAGTCGTCTTCGGCTTCGGCGCGCACAGCGGCATCGACGAGGTGCCGCGGCTGCTGCGCATGGTCCAGCAGGCCGACCGTGACGGGCTCGACGTCTTCTCCCTGTCGGACCACCCCTACATCGGCGGGCGCGTGGACGCCTACGCCGCTCTCGGGTTCATCCTGGGGCGGACGGAGCGCATCGCGGGATTCGCCAACGTCACCAACCTGCCGACCCGGCCCGCCCCCATGCTGGCGCGGACGGTGACGTCGCTGTCGGCGCTGTCGGACGGCCGGATCGTGCTCGGCATGGGCGCGGGCGGGCTGTGGGACCGGATCTCCGACATGGGGGTGCCGCGGCTGTCACCCGGTGACGCCGTGGACGCCTTCGAGGAGGCGATCGTCCTGGTCAAGCTGCTGGCGGGCGGCGGGGAACCGGTCACCTTCCAGGGCCGGCACTACCGGGTGGAGCGGATCGAGCCGGCGCCGGTGGCCGCTCCCCCCGTGTGGACCGGATCGGTCGGACGGAAATCCCTGGCCGCCACCGGCCGCGTGGCCGACGGCTGGATCCCCGGCCACGCGGCGGACTGGCTCAGCGAGCGGTACCGCACGTCGCGGCCGGTCATCGACGAGGCGGCGGCGGCCGTGGGCCGCGATCCGCGCGAGATCCGCACGGTCTTCAACTTCCCCGGACGCATCACCGACCGGCCGCTGCCCGCCACGCGGGACCGCGACGGGCGCTGGATCGGCGGCTCCGTCGGCCAGTGGGTCGAGGAGCTGACCGGGGCCGTGCTGGAGCACGGCGCGTCGGGCTTCACGCTCTTCGCGGCCGATCACGGCGTGCCGGACCCCGTCACCCTCGGCCGCTGGGCCCGGGAGGTCGCCCCGGCCGTACGCGAGGCGGTCGCGAAGGAGGACGGCTGAGCAGTCCCGGGCCGCGGCGCGGCCCGGGACGCGGTCAGGCGCCGACGTAGGCCGCCAGGTGCAGGCCGCCGGTGGGCTCGTCGAAGACGTAGGTGGTGTCGGTGGGCGGGGAGCCGAGGTGGCGGATGTGCGGTTGCATCGCCTCCCGGTCCTTCGGCAGGAACGACTTGCGGATCTTCGGGATGAGCCCGGAGAACGCCTGGGGCGAGCCGATGTGCGGCCGCCCGAGCCGGCTGAAGAGGATGCGCAGCATCGCGTTGGCGTCGGTGGCGGTGCCGACCTGTAGGCCCCGTTGACCAGCCGCTGCGACTCCGCGGCGATCGTGCCGAACACCAGCGAGCTCTTGCCCGGGCCGGAGACGCCGGTGAACACCGTCAGCCGGCGTTCCGGGATCTCGACGCTGACGTCCTCGAGGTTGTTCACCCGCGCGCCGTGCACGCGGATCAGGGCCTCAGCTCACCGCCTGCTTCACCAGCGCGGCGATCCTCTCCTCCACCTCGGCCGTCACCTCGGTCAGCGCGAAGGCGGTCGGCCACATCACGCCCTCGTCCAGCTTCGCCGAGTCGTTGAACCCGAGCGTCGCGTACCGCGCCTTGAACTTCTCCGCGCTCTGGAAGAAGCAGACGACCTTGCCGTCCAGCGCGTAGGCGGGCATCCCGTACCAGAGCTTCGGCGCGAGGACCGGGGCGTTGGCCTTGACGACGGCGTGGACGCGCTCGGCCATGAGCCGGTCCGACTCCTGCATCTCGGCGATCTTCGCGAGCACGTCCCGCTCCGCCTCCGCCGCCTTGTCCGCCTTGGAGCCGCGGCGCGCCGCCTTCTTCATCTCCTGGGCGTGCTCCTTCATCGCGGCCCGCTCCTCGGCCGTGAACCCCTCGTACGCGCTGTTGCCGGTGCTGCTCATCGTGTTCTCCTCCGTCGGTTCCGGTGTGAGATCAAGAATGCCCGTCCGGGTTGATACATCCGCTATGCGATGACGATGCGGCGGCGCCGGGAGGGGCCGGCCGGAGAGCGGCCCGTCCCGGGGCTCATGCGCCGGAAGCCCCGGAACCCGCGCTCCGGTCCGGCCCGGCGCCGCCGGCGAAGTGCGACAGGACCATCTCGACCAGCGCGGAGACGTCGGCGTCGGCCATCGGCTCACCGGTCATGCCCATCCGGTGGAGCAGGGTTCCGACGACGACGTCGATGAGGAACAGGACCCGGTGCTCCGGCTCGCCGAGCGCGTCCTGCAGCGCGAGCCGGTACGGGTCCTGCAGCCGGGTGGACAGGATCTCGCGCAGCGCCGGATCGCTGACGGCGTCGCTGAACACGCCCGCGAACGCGTCGCCCACCCCGGGCTCGCCGATCTTCGCCGCGGCCCAGCGGACGGCCGAGGAGATGAGCTCGGCCCGCCCGGCGCCCTCCAGCGGCACCGGGCCGAACGCGTCGAGGAGGCAGTCCACGATCAGCGCGCCCTTCGACGGCCAGCGACGGTAGATCGTCGTCTTCGCGACGCCGGCCGCCGCCGCGATGCGGTCGACGGTGGCGCGCGCGTAGCCGAGCTCGTCGACCGCGCTGAGCGTCGCGGCGAAGACCGCGGCGTCGACGCCGGAACGCGGACGACCGGGTGGCCTGGTGGACGGGGTCGATCTGGTCATGGCCACACGATAGTCATTTGCGCTACGGTCGGTATCGATACGTGACGTGGCGGAACCGTCCGGCCGAGGAGGGGGCATGGGTGGGGACACCGGTGCGGCGCCCTCGTCCGCGACCTCGGCCGGGTGGCAGGGGACGACCATGCTGCAGCCGGGCCGGCTCGCCTTCACCGGCGACGTCGGCACCACCGAGCCGCACGCGCACGCGGCCCTGCAGATCCTCGTCGTGGCCACCGGGACGGTGGAGCTGGCCGATGCCCACCGCACCCGCCGCCGGGTGCGGGCGGCGGTCATCCCGCCCCGGGCCCGGCCCGGCCGCGACGCTGATGAGCATGGTGAAATCCGTTGTCCGCTACGGCTACGTGCCCTTCATGCTGCTGGGTGTCGACGGCGCCGCCGCCGCCCTGGCCGCCACCGGCGCCTCCAAGCTGTGGCTGGTCGCCCTGCTGGCGGTGGCCATCAGCTGCTCCTTCGCCGCCGAACGCGTCCTGCCGTACGAGGCCGAGTGGAACAGGCCGGCCGGTGACGGCGCCCGCGATGTCGCGCACGCCGGTGTCAACGAGCTGCTGCTGCTCGCCGGCGTCGGTGCCATCCCGCTGCTGGCCGCCACCGTCACCGTCGCCGACCTATGGCCGCACTCCTGGCCCTTCGCTCTGCAGGTGCTGGCCGCGGTCCTGGTCGCCGACCTCGGCATCACGCTGACCCACTACGCCAGCCACAGGATCGGCGTGCTGTGGCGCTTCCACGCCGTCCACCACTCCGTCACCCGCTTCTACGGCTTCAACGGCCTGATGAAGCACCCCCTGCACCAGGCGCTGGAGACGGGCGTCGGCGTCGCCCCGCTCGTCCTCGTCGGCCTGCCGCTCGACGTCGCCTCCGCGCTGGCCGTCACCGTCGCCGTCCAGTTGCTGCTGCAGCACTCCAACGCCGACTACCGCGTCGGCGCCCTGAAGTACGTGCTCGCCCTCAACGAGGGCCACCGCTTCCACCACCTGAAGTGGGCCGGCGTCGGTGACGTCAACTTCGGGCTGTTCACCCTGGTCTGGGACCACCTGCTCGGCACCTTCTCCTACGACCCGGGTCGCCGCTTCACCTCCGGCCAGCTCGGCATGGCCGCCAAGCCGCACTACCCCACCGGCTATCTGGCCCAGCTCGCCGAACCCTTCCGCGCCTCGGGCGCCTGCCACGCCGGCTCCGCGGTTCCCGATCCCGACCGGCGGGAGCGGGCGGTGGCGTGACCCGGTCCGCCGGGCGGGACCCCGGTGCGCGCATGACCCGGACGGCCCGGTGGACGGGACCGCCCGGGGCCTGCGCGCACCACGACCCATTACGCTACGAACAGTATCGATACTTCGAGTAGCGAAATCATGGGGAGGAGGAGGCATGGTCCAGATCACCGGCGCGGAGCGGCCGCGGATGACGCCGCCCGGCGCGCCGACCGGTGATCACGTGTCCGGCCGTCCCGTGTCCGGCCGTCCCGTGTCCGGCCGTCCCGTGTCCGGCCGCGGGGTCCCGGACGGGGTCCGCGGCAGGGCGTCGCCGGTGCCCGACAGGACCGCACGGGCCGCGGCGAGGCGTTCGGCGCCGTCCCGGTCCGGATCGCCGCCGGAGACCTCGTCGGCCCACCCGAGCAGGCGGTCCAGGCGGGGATCGGCCGCGGTCGAGACGGTGCGGGGACGGCCGGCGAGGACCTGCCCGCCGGTCCCGTCGACGGTGATGAGCGCGCCCTCGGGGAGGGTGCGGCCGCCGGCGCGCACGCAGCCGGCGGCGGCGTCGACCGTGAGGTCCGCGGCCCCCACGACGGCGGGCCTGCCCATCGACCGCGCGACGACGGCGGCGTGGCTGGCCGGTCCGCCGACGGCCGTGACGACCCCGGCCGCGGCGGCCAGGCCGTGCATGTCGAGCGGGGAGGTGTGGGGGCGCACCAGGATGACCGGGCCGTCGGCGGCCATCCGCACCGCCCTGTCGGCGGTCGTCGCGATCCTGCCTGTCGCGACCCCGGGGCAGGCGCCCAGCCCCCGGGCGAGGACGCCGTCCGCGCCGGCCGTCTCCACCCGGGGCGTGCGAGCGTGCCGGAGGTGCCGCGGGGAGACCCGGAGCAGCGCCTCGCGGCGGTCGATGACGCCCTCGTCGGCCAGGTCGACCGCGACGCGGACGGCGGCGCGGCCGGCGAGGCCGCCGGGCCGTACCTGCAGGAGCCACAGCTCGCCCGTCTCGAAGGTGAACTCCACGTGGCAGGCGTCGCGGTAGTGCTCCTCGACCCGGTCCAGGGCGTCCAGGAGGCCGGTCCACACCGCGGGCTCCCGGCCGGCCAGCTCGGACAGGGGCCGGGTCGCCGACCTGCCGGAGACGACGTCCTCGCCCTGGCGGCCGAACAGGACCTCCCCGAACGGGACGCGCTCACCGGTGCCGGGGTCGCGGCTGAACGCGACGCCGCTGCCGCTGCGCCCGTCGCGGTCGCCGAAGACCATGGCCTGCACGGTGACGGCCGTGCCGAGGTCGTGCGGGATGCCGTGCACCTCGCGGTAGGCCCTGGCGCGCGGGGCCTCCCATGACGAGAACACGGCCCCGACCGCCAGCTCCAGCTGGCGCATCGCGTCGTCCGGGACCGGCCGGCCGGTCCGTTCGCGGATGAGGGATTCGAGGTCCCGGACCGCCTCGGCCAGGCGCGTCTCCTCGCCGCGCGCGTCTCCGGCGGGGTCGTCCGTCCCGCAGCCGGATGCGGGGTCGCCCGCCCGGCCGCCGGATCCGGGCCGGGCCGCCCCGCGTACGACGGCGTCCAGGCTCTCCGGCGCCAGGCCGGAGACCGCCGAGGCGAAACCGGACAGGAACCGCAGGCGCGCGCCGAGCGCGAAGCACGGATCGCCCGTCTCCGCGGCCAGGCCCGCCGTCGCCCCGGAGGTCAGGCCGAGGTCGAGGATCGTGGCCATCATGCCGGGCATCGACACGCCGCCGCCCGAGCGGACCGAGACCGCCAGCGGCCGCTCGGACCCGCCGAGGCGCCGCCGCGTGACGGCCTCCAGCCAGGAGACGGCGGCCGCCAGCTCGGCGGTGAGGCCGTCGGGGAACCGCCCGTCGCGCAGGAAGGCACGGCACGCCGCCGTGCCGATGACGAACCCGGGGGGCACGGGCAGCCCGAGACGCCGCAGGACGACCAGGCCGTGCGCCTTGCCGCCGAGGACGTCCGGGCCCTCGGCGACCTCCGCCGAGAGCGGGTGGATCCAGGTCGTCGGCACGGCGGTTCAGCGCCTCGGGATGCCCAGGGTGGCCAGCAGGTCCTCGTGGAGCTGGAACCACACGGTGTGGTACGCCTCCAGATCGTCCGTCACGTACTGCACCGCGCCGGATCCGGCCCGGTCCAGCGCGCGGGCGAGCCGTACCCGGTAGCGCCGGAACCGGAGCAGCGCTGCGGACAGCTCCGCGCAGACGGTGTCGGCGCGCCGGTGGAGGTCCGCGAGCCGCTCCAGGACCCGGGCGTCGTAGGCGGGGTCGGTGTGGTCGTTCGGCGCGAAGGCGCCGTCGGCGGACCGCAGCTGCCAGGCCGTGCAGATGTCGAGAAGCTCCGGGTTGAGCACGAGGAAGTCCTCGTACGCCGCGGTCACCGCGGCCCGGGCGCCGGTGGCGTCCAGCTCCCGGGAGATCCGCTCGGCGTCCGCGGCGCGGCCGGCCTCGGTCAGCCCCCACCCGCCGAAGTCCCCGGGATCGTGCGAGACGAGGCCGGCCGCCACCAGATCGTCCAGCTCGGACTCCACGACGGGCCGGGGCAGTCCCGCCGCCTCCGCCACGCGGGCGGCACCGGCGAACCCGATGCAGCGAAGGGTGTGGAGCACCAGCAGGTCATCGCCGGTCGAACCGGGTGGTCCCATCATGTCGGCAGGCCTTCCGTCCGTCTCGTCTCGATACCGGGGTGTGCCGGGAGAACTCGTCTCGATACCGGGGGTGTGCCGGGAGGAGGAGGTCATCTCCCGGCTCCGCCGGAGCGCGGGGCGGCCGAGCCGTCCGCGGCCGCCGCGGCGTGGGCGGCGCCCCGCCCGCAGGCCCGGGCGGCGACCTCGCCCGCCCGGATGCGCACCGCGGCCTCGGTGGCGTCGTCCGGGCCGGGGATCCCGGCGGCCGCCGCCACGGCGCCGTGCTCGTCGAGGACGACGCGGAGTCCCGGCCAGGCGTCCGGGGCGAACACGCGCCGCAGGCAGCCGGCGAGGTCGCCGATCCTCAGCCGCACGAGACGCCCGACCTCGGCCGGGTCGCCCGTCACCACGGCCACGGTGACCTGGTCGCCCGGGCGGGCGGCGCGGACGGCCTCCTCGGCCGCCTCCAGCCGGGCGGTTCCGAGGACCGCGATCACCCCGTCGGTCCCGAGCCCGACCGGGCGGCCGGTGATCTGGTCCGGCAGCCCCGCGGGCGGCTCCCAGGCGTCCCGGACGAGCCGCGCGGGGGCGACGTGGGGCAGGTGCGGCGGGTCCCACGTGTCGGCGAGGTCGAGGCCGGCCAGGTGCTCGCAGGCGCGCGCCACATCGAAGGGGTCGCCGAACCCCGGGGCCGCGTCGGCCAGGTGCCCGGCCCCGTGCAGCAGGGTGAGGAGCAGCTCGGCCAGCCGTACCAGCCGCACCCGCTCCGTGCGGTGCGGCGCGCACGATTCCAGCGCCAGCGCCAGCAGCACCGCCTCCAGCCTGGTGACCTGCGCCAGCGCGGTGCGGCCCGGCTCGTCGTCGAACAACCCGGCCGGTGAGCGCGACAGCAGCCTCCCGTGGGCGGGCGTGTCACCGGTCAGCGGCAGCCGCTCCAGCCACACGCGGGCGAAGGCGCCCAGGGCGTCGGCCAGTCCGGACGGCGACGGCGGCGGGGCCGCACCCGTGTGCCCGACCGAGTCGACCAGGACCGCGAGGTAGAGCGCACGCTTGCTCGGGAAGTTCGAGTACACCGCGCCGCGGGTCAGCGCGGCGCGCTCGGCGATCCGGTCGACCTTGGCGTCGGCGTACCCGCGCTCGGCGAACTCCTGTCTCGCCGCGGCCAGCACCGCCGCTCGGGTGCGCTCCTGCTGCTGTGCCCGGGTCAGTCTCGCCATGCCCGCCCCCTCCGCCCGCTACGGCCCCGCGGAGCCCGTCATCCAAATGATAACAACATCTGGATGATGAGAACATCTAGCAGGATCGTCCGCCGGTCAGGACGCCGACGGCGGCGCGCTCGCGTCGTGGAACGAGTTCTCACCCGTTCGCCCGGGCGTGACGAGGAACCCGGTCTCCGCGACCGCTGAACCGCTCATGGCACCCACCGCCGCCGGCCGCTCTGACACCGGGCCGTCACCGTGCCGACACGGCCGCTGCCACGGCACGGCGCTCCCGGCCTCGGCACCCCTCAGCTCCGCCGGAGGCGGGCGGCCGTCCGCAGGGTCAGCTCCGCCGCGACCAGTCCCTCGATCGGACCGCCGTCGCGAAGACCCGGTACGCAGACCACCTCGCCGGTGTCCAGGGCGGAGAGCGAGGCGTCCACGACCTCGTCCACCGGCATGCCGCCCTCCCGGTGCACCGACGGCTCACGTCCCGGCACCGGCTCCGCCCCCGTGCTCAGGTGGAACTCGGTGGCGGTCAGCCCCGGGCACAGCACCTGTACGCGCAGCGGGCCGCCGGCCAGCTCGGCCGCGAGCGTGCGGGTGAAGGCGACCACGTACCCCTTGGTCCCGGCGTACACGGCACGTTGCGGCAGCGGCCCGGGAGGCAGGGAGCCGGCGAAGGCCAGCAGCGAGGCCACATTGACGACCGCGCCGCGTCCCCGCTCCAGCATGCCGGGCACGACGGCCCTGGTGAGGGTGGTGAGCGCGACGACATTGACGTCGAGGACCCTGGCCATGAGGGGCGGGTCGAGGTCCGCGAACGGCCCGTAGCCGTTGATGCCGGCGTTGTTGAGCAGGAACCCGACGTCCCGCGCCGCCGCCCGCTCCACGACCCGCGACAGATCACCGGGCACGGCCAGATCGGCGGCCAAGGTCTCGACCGCGGCCCCGGTCTCCCCGCGCAACCGCAGCGCCAGGTCCTCCAACCGGTCGGCCCGCCGGGCGACCAGCACCA
This sequence comes from Planomonospora alba, assembly GCF_039534085.1. Classification (NCBI taxonomy): domain Bacteria; kingdom Bacillati; phylum Actinomycetota; class Actinomycetes; order Streptosporangiales; family Streptosporangiaceae; genus Planomonospora; species Planomonospora alba. The sequence continues at coordinate 74,544 of NZ_BAAAUT010000025.1, read as the reverse complement.
CGTCCCAGCCCCGCCCGGCCAGCCGGGCGGCGTACTCCGCCCCGATCCCCGACGAGGCCCCCGTCACCACGGCCGTGCCCGATCCGTTCCCCATGCTCCCGCCGCCTTCCGTCTCCCCTCCCGTCCCTACCCGCGCGCCGGGAGCGGCACCGCGCCCCGCAGCGGCCACGCGCCTCATTCCGGACCCGCCCGGTCGTCCGTAGTGTCTGGGCGTGGCACGCCGGTCGGCCGGGGACGTGCCGCACGACGCACGGCGGCGCGGTGCCTCACCGGTGGAACGCCCGGGGAGCGCGTCCATCCGGGCGGCGCCGCTCGACGGAGGACACGAGGAGGAACCGATGGAACACCCTGTGGACGGCACGGCGGCCGGGCCGGGCGGCGGGCCGGGGAGTGAGCCGCCGCTCGCGGGAGCCATCCGGCTGCCGGACGGCTCCTGGATCCGCGGCCGCGGCCTGCGCCGTCCGCCGCCGGAGGGGCCGACGCCCGACTTCGGCCTCTACCTCGGCTCCGACCGGCTCCGCAGCCGCCACGAGGGCGGGCTGCGGTGGCCGCACGAGTGGATCCTGTGGCCCGACTTCCTCCTGCCGCGCGACCGCGATCTGGCCGTGCGGCGGATCCGCGCCCTGCACGAGCGGGCGCGCGCGGGGGCAGCGGTGGAGGTCGCGTGCGGAGGCGGCGTCGGCCGCACCGGCACGGTCATCGCCTGCCTCGCGATCCTGGCCGGTCTCGACCCGGCCGACGCCGTCGCCTGGGCGCGTGAGCACCACCACCACCGGGCCGTGGAGACTCCGTGGCAACGCCGCTGGGTGCTGCGGTTCCCGCCGCCCCCGCCCGGAGGCGCGGAACGGCTCACCTGAGTGCGTCCACGGGCTCCATCCTGGACGCGCGCAGCGCCGGATGGAGCCCGGCCAGCAGTCCCACCAGCGCTCCCGCGACCGGCGCGGCGACCGCCAGGCGCACGTCGAGCAGCGGCGTCCACTGCTTGACGGCCGAGATCGCGACGACCGCGACCACGCCCAGGGCGGTGCCGATCACGCCCCCGGTGAGCCCGATCAGTGTGGACTCCAGCAGGAACTGGGCGGCGATGTGCCGCCGCGCCGCGCCGAGCGAGCGGCGCAGCCCGATCTCCGGGACGCGCTCCATCACGGTGACGAGGGTGACGTTGGCGATGCCGACGGCGCCCACGACCAGCGAGACCAGGCCGAGGATCAGGAACAGCGCGTCGACGTCGTCCTGCGCCCCGTCCCGCGCCCTGGTGGGGCTGGGCGGGGTGATCACCTGCAGCATGTCGCCGTTCCCGGGGCTGAGCGCGGTCGGCGCCTGGCCCGCGATGAGGTCCGCGGCGCCCAGGCCGGTGTTGACCAGCACCCGGGTGACGTCGCGCAGCCCGAACCGCCTGCCCGCGGTCGGCGGCACGATCACGGCCGTGCTCAGGCTCCTCTCCCGGCGCAGGTCACCGAGCACGCCGATCACCGTGTACGCGTGCTTCCCGACGAAGACCGCCGGTGCCCGGTCGAGACGGGTGATGCCGAGCATCCTGGCCGCCTCGTCACCGATCACGGCCACCCGGTCGCCCCGCCGTACGTGCCCGCTGTCGTAGAAGCGGCCCCGTACCATCCGGCCGCGCGCGGCCTCGGGCAGTCCCGTCGTGGCGGCCAGCACGGTCAGCGAACGCGTGGTGACCCTGGTGGGATCCACCAGGTCGTTGGCGCGTACGGGCAGGCTCTCGCCCTCCTCCGGCTCGGCCACCGCGGCGGCCGATTCCACGCCGCGCAGCCTGGTCAGCCGCTCGACCGCGTCCCAGGTCACCAGCGGCGTGCCGGTGGACTCGGGGACCTCCACGGTGATGGCCGTGGCGACCAGCTCGTCGAAGCGGCCGACGATCTGGTTGCCCGCGGTGGCCGCCACGCCGAGCGTGACGACCAGCGTGGTGATGCCGAGCACGGTGCCGAGCGTGGTGAGCGCCGAGCGCACCGGCCGGGCGAGCACGCCGGCGACGGCCTCGCCGACCAGGTCGCGTACCCGCATCACTCCTCCACCAGCACGCCGTCGGTGATCCGCACCCGGCGCCGCGCCCGTTCGCCGACCTCCTGCTCGTGCGTGATGAGCACGATCGTCAGCCCCTGCTCCCGCAACCCGTCGAACAGGTCGAGGACCGCCCCGGTGCTGCGGCTGTCGAGGTTGCCCGTCGGCTCGTCGCACAGCAGCAGCGACGGCTGTCCCATCAGGGCCCTGGCGATGGCCACGCGCTGGCGTTCGCCCCCGGACAGCAGGTTGGGCGCGAACGCGGCCCGGTGGGCGACACCGACCCGCTCCAGCGCCGCCAGGGCCCGCTCCCTTCTGCCCCTGCGCGCCGGCCCGCCGTAGATCTCGGCGAGCATCACGTTCTCCACCACGCTGCGGTGGGGGAGCAGATGGAAGGACTGGAACACGAAGCCGATCCGGTCGCCCCGCAGCCGGGTTCTGGCTCCGTCCCGGAGCGTGGTGGTCTCCACGCCGTCCAGGAGGTAACGGCCGGACGTGGGGCGGTCGAGGAGGCCCAGCACGTTCAGCAGGGTGGACTTGCCCGAACCCGACGGGCCCATGACGGCCACGTGGTCACCCCTGTCCACGCGGAGTGAGACCTCGTGCAGCGCGCGGACGGGCGGTCGCGCGGGGAAGCGTCGGCAGACCCGGCTCAGCTCGATGACCGGCGGTTCAGGCATCGCCGACCACCACCCGGTCACCCTCCTTGATCGCGCCGCTGACCTCGACGTTCCCGTCGGCGGTCAAGCCCGTGCGCACCTCGACGTCCCTGGTGCGGTCGGTGGCGTACTCGACCCGCACCCGCGCCCTGCCGTCCGCCGAGGTGATCACCGCGGCCACCGGCACGACCAGCACCGGTTCCTCGGTCGCCCCCACGGTCACCCGCACGGTCACGGCCGTGCCGGCTTTCAGGCCCTTGCCGGACGACGGCGTGAGCAGGACGGGACGGGAGCCCTCCGGCGGCTCGGCGGCGCCCGGGAGCCGGGCCTTCTCGCCGACCGCGGCGAGCCTGGCCGGGTACGTCCCGCCGGTGTCCAGCTCGATGACGGCCTCCATGCCGGGCCGCAGCAGCTCCGACTCCGCCGCCTCGACCGATCCGGTCACCGCGAACGTCGAGCCGGTCACCGTGGCCACCGCGTCCTCGACGGGCTGCCCCGGCTTCACCGAGACCTTCTGCACGCGGGCCGGCAGCTCCGGCAGGAAGACCACCTCGCCCGGCGGGATCGACACGCCGTACGTGCGGGCGTACTCGGCCAGCAGGTCCCTGGCCGCCGCCACGTCCTTCCTGGCGTTGGCCACCTTGAGCCGGGCCGGGGAGAGCCGCCTGGCCTGGCGCAGCGCCTGCTCGGCGGTGACCACCGCCTCCTTCGCGGTCCGCACGGCCTTGCGCAGTTCCTCCAGCCTGGCCTCCCGCGCCTCCCCGGCCTCCTCCACGACCCGGTCGAGGGCCTCCTGCGCCGCAGCCAGGTCCGCCCTGGCGTTGGCGGCCTTCAGCTCCAGCAGCGCCGTGTCGGCGGCGGGTCCGGGAACGGGGGTGGGCGCGGCCGCTCCCGCCGGGAGGCCGGTGGGGGCGCCGCCCGGCCGGTTCCGCGCGGCCGCGAGCGCCTGCTCGGCCTCCAGCAGCCGTTCCTCCGCCGCCCGCACGGCCGACTCGGCCGCCGCCCGCCTGGTCTCGTCCGCGGGCGTGAGCTCCCGGGACTCGGCCGCGGCCAGCGCGGCGCGCGCCGACTCCAGGTCCTCCTTCGCGTTGTCGAGCCGTACCTTCAGCGGAAGCACGTCGCGCCCCTGGTCCAGGGCCTTCTTCTCGGTCGCCAGCGTCTCCTCGGCCGCCCGCACGGCCTTGCGCAGCGTGTCGTACGTCTGCCGGTCGGCCAGTGTCGGCCGCTGGGCCTCGTACCCCTTCTCGGCGTACATCCGGGTGACCGCGGCGATCGTGGCCCGGTCGAACACGCCCGACGCGGGCGCGCCGTACCCGAGTCTGCGCAGGGCCCGCTGGAGCTGCTCCACGTCGTCCCCTTCACCGCCGGGGGCGATCGTGCGGTGCATCGGCACCGCGCCGCGCAGCGCGAACACCGGGCGGCCGTTGACCTCCATCAGCACGGCGCCCTCCTTGATCCGGCCCTGGCGCGGCGCCCGGGTGACGCGCTGCAGCTCGGACGTGCCGCCGACCACGCCGGCCAGGGTGACCGGCAGCGGGGAGCCGTACTCCAGGGTTCCGCTGAGCACCACGGTGCTGACGAGCCTGCGCCGCTCGACCGCGGCGGTGACGAGCGAGGCGGCGGGCGCGGCCCGGCGGGCCGCCTCGTCGGCGGGGGAGCGCAGCCGGGTGCCGACCGCCCAGCCCGCGCCGGCGACGGCCACGACGCCGGCGAGGACGCCGACGAGGAGCGTACGGGGGGACTTCATGGGCCGTCAGAAGGCGTACTGGTCGTTGATCCGGTGCTGGAGCTCCGTCTTCTTCGGCGCGAAGGCCGCGTAGAAGTCCTTGCCGCACTCCAGGTCGTCGAGCGCCGCCTTGATCTCCTTGTCCAGGTACGGCCTGGCCTCCTCGGGGGTGAGCGTGGGCCTCACGGACTCCACGGTCTCCTCGGTCAGCTTCGGACCTCCGGCCTGGTCGGGGTTCTGCTCACGGCCCAGCCTGCTCTGCTGCACCATGAACGCGATCTCACCGCGTCTGACGATGGCCGTCGGCCTGGTGTCGGTGACCCGGTAGCCCTTGCCCTTGAGGCAGGTGGCCATGGAACCGGCCAGTTCCACGAGCTCCGGGTCGCCGTCGAGCCGGTCGGCCCTGGCCCTCTTGTGGGCTTTGGCGAGCTGTCCGAGGTAGTCGAGGTTCGACTTCAGCGTCAGCCCGAGCACCTGCTTGCCCGCCTCGGCCACGCAGGCGTCCTTGGCCTTGCGGTAGGCGGTGAGCTGGGCGGGGGAGAGCGACGCCTGCGTCTTGGCGTTGGGGTCGGCGGTGTCGCCGGGCCCTGCGCCGGGGGCGCCGGTCTCGTCGGGGTAGACGTGCGTGGAGAAGACCCCGAACCCGTACTTCGCGCGGTATTCCCGCATGGCGCGGTAGTCGCCGGAGTCGCGGCGGCGCTCCTCCTCGTTCTCCGGTCCGGCGGGCCGGATGTGCGGGACGTACGTGAAGCCCTTCTGCTTCATGCAGTCGGCTTTGACCGCCTCGAACCGGTGCCGCTTGTCCTTGGCGGCGGCCGCACCCGTGTTCGCGGTCGCACCCGTGTTCGCGGCCGCGCCGGGCGCGGGACCGGTGCCCTCGGCGGCGCCCCCGCACCCGCTGAGGACGGCCGCCGAGATGGACAGGGCGAGAATCGAGCATGATCTCTTGGACATGGCAGGAGACCATACTCCGTTCAACGGAGTATGGTCAATCGAGACAGTGCCGCCGCTGGCGGAAGGGTGCGAACGCGGCGGCCGCGGCCAGCAGGAGGAGGATGCCCGCATAGGCGAGGTGCTGCCTGGTCAACGCGTCGGCGTGCAGGACCAGGCCGCCCGAGACCATCAGCAGGTAGATGCTCGACGCCAGTGCCCACCGCAGGTCCCGGGCCGAATAGGCGGCCACCGTGCCCAGCCCGAACGCCGCCGCCTCCACGGCCAGCCGGCTCAGGCTGATGGGGTAGTCCGTCTCCTGCGCCATCCACTCGGGGCCGGCCCAGGCGGCCGGCACGACGGCCGCCCACCACCACCATGACCGGGCGCGCACCGGCCGCCGCAGCGACGTGAGCACCACCAGGCCGATCAGCACGATCGCGTAGCCGGCCGCCACGAGCGCCGGATCGCTGTCCTGGAACAGTGCCCGGTCGGCGAGCGGGTTCGGGTGGACCGGCAGCAGGGTCACGTCGAACGGCTGCCGGCCGGCCGCGAGCCCGACCGCCTTCACGCCGGTGACGAAGGTGAGCGGGAACGCCGCGCGCAGATGTCCGCGCAGGATCGCCAGCAGCGCCAGCGCCGACAGCAGCGTCCACAGCGGCAGCGCCCCGGCGTACGGCAGCAGCGCGGCCAGGTTCACCGCGGCGACCGCCGTGACGCCCAGGTGCAGCCCGTCCTCCCAGGCGCTGCCGGTCGCCTGGTGCGTGATGCGGCTGCGCACGCCGCCCACCAGCAGCCCCCACGCCTCCTTCAGCGGCGGGACCCTCCTGCCGGGGGCGGCCGACTCCAGCAGGACGTCGAGCAGTTCGTCGCCGTGCGCCCGGCGGTACGCGCGCGGATAGGCCGACAGCAGCCTGCGGTAGTGCCGTTCGAGCGCGGTCATGCGCCGGAGGGGCGCAGGACGAGGGCGGCCGCCTCCTGCATCCGCATGGCCTCGGCCTCCAGCAGCGTCTGGCCCTCAGGGGTGATCCTGAAGTAGCGCCGGCTGCGGCCGTTGACCGTCTCCTCGCGGTCCACGGTGATCATGCCCCGCTCGTTGAGGCGCTCCAGGATGCCGTAGAGCGTGCCGACGGACGGCTGGACCCGCCCCCACGACAGCTCCCTGATCGACTTGCTGATCGCGTGTCCGTGCAGCGGGCCCGCACGGAGGGCGGTGAGCACGAAGTACATCGGCTCGCTGACTTCTGAGGTTCCTCTGGGCATGAGGGGGACAGTATTCCGTTCAACGGAGTGTATGCAACGCGCGGGAAGGCCCCGCCGCGCGGAGCCGGGTGCCTGCGCGGCGGGGCCTTGCGATGCCGGGGCGGACCGGGGCGTCAGCCCCGGCGCAGTCCCATGAGCTGGAACTCGGCGAAGGCGGCGACCAGCAGGGCCTGGCCGGCGACGAAGGCGACGCCCAGCGGGTTGGGGTCGATCCAGCCGGTGAACAGCAGGGCGATGCTGTCGACGGCCCACAGCGCGTTGACGGCGATCACCGCCTGTACGGCCCGCCGGGGAGGAGCCGGACGGCTCGCCAGGTAGGCGAGGAGCGCGGTGAACGGCAGCAGGCCGATCCCGGCCCAGCGCAGCAGCGGCTCGGGCAGGTCGAGCAGGCCCGAGAGCGGGCCCGCGGCGACGGCCAGCCCGGCCGCGAACCCTCCGGTGAGGATCGCGTCGGTCCACAGCGCGCGGGGGAGGAGGGCGGGGCGGCGGGCGGCGGTGGTCACGGCGGTCATCGGTGGCTCCTTCACGAAACGGGGTGCGTCGTCTTCCGACGCCCTCAGCACACCGCCTCACCCGCTGCCAGCTGCAGACACGGCACTGCCATTCACTGCCAGTTCTCCCTGCGGAGGTCGTCGGCGACGAGTTTGGCCGCCGCGTTCTGCCAGTTGTAGAGCGTACGTTCGGGAACTTCGCGCAGGAACCAGTCGAACGCCTGCCGGTCCACCGGGCCGAGCCCGTCGCGCCGGGCCCCTCTCCGGTACGGCCGCAGCCCCCGGACGTAGGGGAAGTAGAGGACGTTGTAGAAACGCCACTCCTCACTGGTGCCGAACTCGCCGTCCCGGGGCTTGAGCCGCCGGATGCTCTCCAGCAGCAGGGTCTTCAGCTCGGCCGCCCGCTCCAGAGGACTGTCCCCGGTGACCCGCCCGTCGATCACCGGCAGGTTCGCGAGCGGGCTGCTGGAGAGCTTGCCCAGGTCGCCGTAGGCGGCCAGGGCGCGCCGCGTCAGGCGGGCGAACTCGGCCTCGTCCATCGGGGGAGGGCCCGGTTCGCGGCGGGGCAGCGCCTCGGAGGAGGCGAGCAGTTCGGCGCGCTCCCGGCGGATCTCCGGGTCGCCGGGGAAGGCGATGCGGTCCAGCGCCCGGTGCACCGGACCGGCCAGCGTCTGCACGGTGACGGCCACCGCGATCACCCCGAACAGCAGGGCGGTGAGCGCGGGGGTGGGCTCGCCGAGGACGAGGGCCAGGACCACCTGGCCGCCCGACGCCAGCATCACGACCGCCGCCCCCAGCAGGGAGCGCAGCATGTCGCGCCAGAGCGCCTCCCCCGCCTGGAACGCGCTGGACATCGCGATGGCCACGCCCAGCATGGCCAGGTCCACGTCGAGGGCCAGCACGGTGAGCAGGCCGGTCGGACCGAGCGGGAGCACCAGCAGCGCCGCGCCCAGCGTGAAGAACAGCGTGGCGACCGTCACGAGCCCGCCCACCCGCGCCGGCCTGGCCCGTACCAGCAGCACCAGCGCCCCGGCGAGGGGGGCCAGGAGCAGTGCCCCGGTCACCACCCGCGCCGCGGTGCCCGCCTCCGCCTCCCGGCCGGAGACCACCAGCCACGCGAGCGCTCCGAGGCCGACCGGGACGAGGCCCCGTGCCCACGCCTTCTCCAGGCGCTCGGCACCGGGGACCAGGGTCAGCACCGCCCCTGTCCACAACAGCACCGGCAGGTGGCTCAGCACGGTCTCCGCCGCCGCCAGCGCCTCGGCCGCCGACCCTCCTCCCAGCGCCGCGCGCACCTGCCCGGCGGCCGGTGCCGAGCCGTACGCCAGCAGCCCCAGCCCGGCCCACCGGGATCCGCGCTCCCGCGGATCCCGCACGATCACGTACAGCCCGAGCCACCAGGTCAGCCCGGAGGCCGCCGCGACGGCGAAGAGCATCGGCTCCCCCTTTCCCCGCCGCGAGCGTACCGATCACCCGCCGGAGGGAATGACCGGCTTGCCCCAATCGTTCCGTATCTTGTACCGTACATCGTACGGAAAAATGTGGGAGGGAGCCCGATGACAAAGGACACCGCGCAGAACGAGACGTTCACGCCGAGCGCCGAGGACCTGGCGAGCATCGACGCCTGGTTCGCCGAGTACGACGCGCTGGCCGCGCGGGGCGCCGTCCAGGAGATCGCCGACCTGGCGGTCTTCCCGCTCAACCTGGCCACCGACGTGCCCGGCGGCTTCGGCGCCGTCCGCCAGTGGGACCGCGAGGAGTTCGTGCGGGTGATGACCGAGGTCATGGGCGGCGGGACGGCGGGCATGGAGATGACGTCCGTGCGGACCCCGCGCTTCCTCACGCCCAACCTCGTGCTCGTCGAGACGGAGGCCACGGTCACCGTGGAGGGGAGCACCCAGTCGATGCGCTACGCCGACCTCCTGGTGCGGACCGCGGAGGGGTGGGCGTTCCAGACGATGGTCCAGGGCGGCTGGGGCCACGGCTGGCCGCCGGCCACGCGCGGCTGAGCACGCCGTGATCCGGGCCCCGGGCCGAGGGCCCGGGTCGCGCTCACGGCGGGCAGCCTGTGCCGACCACCGCCCTCCAGCGCTCGGCGGAGGGAAACCCGCTCCGAAGGAACACCAGGTCGATCCGCATGCGGCGGGTTCCGGTCGGTGCCGGACCGGTGACAGGCAGCGCGCTCGCGTCAGCGCACACCGGTCCCGCTTCCACCGCAGCTGTCAGGGAACGATGTCGAGGGCGCAGACCGGGACCGCCGGGCTGATGCTCAGGAAGGGCCGCTCGTCGTCGTCGTTCAGGTCGGTCGTGATCAACCGCTCGGGTACGGGACCCGGGCGGACGACCCGGCCGCCGCTGATGGCGAGGTAAGCGTCGAAATTCCGCCTGGTGAAGCGGCGCTCACCACCGGTCGATACGTCGATCGTGATCAGAGGGCTCTCGTCGTCGGGCTCCGGGTAGACGATCAGCTCGTGATCGGAGGCCCAGACGGAGTGCGGGCCGGGCAGGGCGACGCGTTCCGCGTAGGAGCCGATCTCCTTGCCGGTGGGGTCGAGGACGACGGTGGTGAGGACGTCGTCCAGCGTCAGGTATGTCGCGGAGAGGAGCAGGCCGTCGGGGGACCAGCTGATGGAGGCCTCCTCCCAGTACCCCTCAGCCGACCAGAGCGGGTACCGGGCGCCGGTGCCGGTCTCTATCAGCTCGATGCCGGCGATCTCGTCACCGACGCCGGGGATGCCGGGGCCGTTCGAGAGGTCGGCGAGGACGGCGAGCCGGGTGCCGTCCGGGGAGAGCGCCGCGCGCATGTAGTCGTCGGAGGTGAACTCCCGGCGGTCGCCGGTGGCGAGCGTGTGAAGCACCACCCGAGGAGGGCCGGCCCCGTCGTCCTGGCGTGCCGTGAACACCAGCCGGGTGCCGTCGGACGACAGCGACACCGTCTCGGGCGCGAAGTGCCGGGGAAGGCCGGGGACGGTCATGAACGCGTCGCTGTCGGCGTCCAGTACGATCACGGCGGTTCGATCGGGCCCGCGGACCGCGAGGACCATCCGTGCCGCCCGCACCGGCCGCGAAGCCAGCATGTCGAATGCGATCTCCCACGACCGGTCGACGACCACGAAACCTCCATTTGCTGGTCGGGCGTTCAGTCAGTCAAGAATTGCAGAACTGGACGACTCCGGCATCTATCGCAAAACGATCTTACCGGTGTAGCGTCCCGCCGTTGGGCTTTATTTTCTCTTTATACGGGGTGAGCTCGTGCGGCGTCTCTGCGTGATCATGGTGGGCGTGCTCATGGCCGGGTTCCTCATCCCCATGCATGAGCTGTTGTCACCCAAATGGGCGGAGGCGGCCATCGCGTGTAAGCCGAACAGCGACGATTGGTCGATCGGCACCAGCGGCCAGAAACGCTGCGTCTTCAAGCACATGTATTCCACGCGCCGCCGTATCAACGAGGTGTGCCTGCGTGACCGTCCCGTGCTCGGGACCCACATCTACCAGCGGCCCAGCGAGTGCAGCCCGTCCGGCGGCGTCGAGGCCATCGGGCAGGCCCGGGCCATCAAGTACCTGAACGATCAGCTCGGCGTGGCCGGCGGGCTCATCAACCCCGAGATCCAGTGGGAGCCGACCCTCAGCGGCGGCAGCGACCGGCCCGACATCATCTACTACGACCGCGCCGGTAACAACTGGGCCCAGGTGATCGAGGCCAAGGTCAAGGACAACCCGGACTACTCCGGCTGGGGCGCCCAGGTCGCCCGGTACGCCGCCGTGCTCACCGCCAACGGCATCAAGAACGTCACCGCCGGTACGGTCCTCAACCGATGGGGCACGTACGAGGACTGGTTCCAGGTCTACAGCAAGAACGCCACGTGCAAGGTGGGAGGCAAGAACGGTTACCAGCTGTCCACGTACAAGGCCGTCTCGCCGACCCCCGGTCTCCTCCACATCGAAGAGGTGAAGAAGGAACGCAAGTGCGAGCAGCAGAAACGGCAGCCCGGACCGGGTGACCCGCCCGCTGACATCCCGCAGGAGGAAGAGAACGACGACGATGACAAATGGCCCGTCCCGCCGATCCTCCTTCCACTGATCCAGCGCATCACGACCGTGGGCGCGACCTCGCTCGCCGGGGACGTCGCCGCGTACGGCAGCGTCGAGGCCGCCGCGGCCGCGCTGACCGCCGAGGTCGAACTGTTCCTCGCCAGCCAGCGGGGCGCGATGTTCCTGCGCGCGGCCGGCTTCATCACCATCGAGGCGGCGATGGCGCTCGGCGTGACCGCGCTGGTCATCCTCATCCTGTGGTGGTACTTCTCCGAGCACGGCGGCCTGGTGAAGGGCGAGCCGCACTTCACCACCCTGGACGGCCTGGGTTACGACCTGCAGTCCGTCGGGGAGTTCGTCCTCGCCGACTCCGAGAAGTGGGGCCTGGAGATCCACGGCCGGCTCAGCCCCGCCAGCGGCGGCCGGGACGTGTCGGTGATGTTCGACGCCGCGATGGAGGCCGGTGATCACAAGGTCGAGTTCCACGAGGACGACCTGTACATCGACGGCCGGAAGCACACGCTCGACACCGACAAGATCCTCTACCTGGGTGAGAACGCGTTCATCCTGCGGAAGGACGGCAAGTGGGTCGTCATGTTCGACGGTCTCGAAGGACCGGCCCTGTCCTGGAGGCGTGGCGCCGCCGGCCTCTACCTGCCGCCGTCCCCCGACAGTGACCTCGTGGGCCTGCTCGGCAACGCCGACGGCGACCCGAAGAACGACCTGAAGCTGCGGGATGGCACCCAGCTCGCCGCCAACGCCTCGCCGGCCCAGCTGCACACCGACTACGCCAATTCGTGGCGGCTGGACGACACCGAGTCGATGTTCACCTATGGACCGGGCGAGAGCACCGCGACGTTCACGAACCTGCAGTTCCCCTCCCGCATCGTCACGATCCACGACCTGACGCCCGAACAGATGCAGCTCGCGACCGCGCAATGCGAGGAGAGCGGCGTCCAACCCGGTGTCCCGTTCAACGACTGCATCCTCGACATCGCGCTGACCTCGGACACCTCGTTCGCCGAGGCCGCCGCCGAGCAGAAGACGGTGAGCCTCGACCCGGCGGCGCAGACCGTCGACGCGAACGGTGACCTGGCGATCGACTTCGAGGGGACGCTCGGCAAGAACGTTCTGCCGTCGCGGGTGTCGGCCGACGCGGCGGTGGGCTCGTTCGCCGGGCCGTTCAGCGGCAGCGACTCCTACCGGTTCTTCGTGCAGTCGCTGCCGCTCCACAAGCGCGGAACTCTGAGCTTCGACCTGATGGTCCTCGGCGACTGGACGTCCGACTCCGACGCCGAGACGGTCGAGATCGAGACCGATCGAGGCGACCCGTACATGATCACGCCGGGCGAGCTGACGCCCGTCGCATCCGGGACGTTGGCGAACGGCCTGGCATGGGCGAAGCACCGCATCACGGTTCCGGTCACGCACAAGAAGAGCCAGATCGAGATCAAGGTCTCGGCCACCGGGGCGGCCGGCATCTCGAACCAGGCGTACGGGATCGACAACGTCACCCTCGACCTCGACGTCGTCCCGCCGGAGACGTTCACGGTGTCGCTGCCGTTCACGGCTTCGGACGGCGTCCCCGGTGCGGGCGCGGGCAACCTGGAGGGAGAGGTCGCGGTCGACGAGTACCGGTTCACACTGGACCAGCCGGCCTCGATCTTCGTCAACGCGCAGGAGTGCCCGGGATTCGGGCTCAGGTGGGAGCTGGTGAACGCCGCAGGCGCGAACGTCGCCACCTCCTACCTGTGCGGTGCCAAGCGCGTCGACGGATTGGCCGCAGGCTCCTACCGGTTGCGCGTCTCGCCCTGGAACGACGTGTTCGGCCCCTACAAGCTCAGCGTGAACACGCTGGGGGCCGACGTCGTCACGACCGCGTCGATCGACGGGCCGAAGGCGCCGCTCGAGGTCACCGATCCGGGCCAGCACGGCACCTGGACGTTCGCGGGCACGGCAGGCCAGAAGGTCTCCGCCGAACTCGGCGACGGCACCCTGAGCTCGCTCGGCGACGCCTCCCTGCGGCTGCGCGGGCCCGATGGGACCATCCTGGCGCAGAAGTCCTGCGGCAAGGAGTGTTTCATGGACACCGAGACCCTGCCGGTCACCGGCACGTACTCGGTGACATGGGACCCGAAGGACGCGAAGACGGGCTCGATCGCACTGCGGCTGTTCGGGGTGCCTGACGCGGTCACCGGCGCGGTCGCGGTCGGAGCGCCGTCCACGCTGACGACCACCGTCCCCGGGCAGACGGCGTCCTGGTCGTTCGCCGGTGTGGAGGGCCAGCGGATCGCGTTCGGGGTCAGCGGTCTGACCGGTGCCGCCAGCGCCTCGATCAGCAAGCCGGACGGAACACGGCTGTTCGGTTCCACCTACTGTTCGGCGGCCTGCGCCTTCGACACCACCACGCTGCCCATGACCGGCACCTACACACTCCTCGTCGATCCCACCGACGTGCACACGGGGCCGATCACGGTGAGTGCGCTCGAAGGCGACGTCACCGGCTCGCTGACCGTCGGCGGCGGGCCGGTGAAGCTGACCACGACCGGGCCGGGCCAGCGGGCGTACTGGACGTTCGCCGGTACGGCGGGGCAGCGCATCGCGTTCGCCCTGGTGGACGGAACTTTCAGCGGCGCGTACGCGTCGGTGCGCAAGCCGGACGGCACGGACCTGTTCAGGTCCACCTGGTGCAAGGCGTCGTGCGCGTTCGACACGGTCTCGCTGCCGGTGGACGGCACCTACACCGTCGTCGTGGACCCGTCCAAGACGGCGGTGGGTTCGATCTCCGCGCAGGTCACCGAAGGCGACGCGACGGGCTCGCTGACCGTCGGCGGCGGGCCGGTGAAGCTGACCACGACCGGGCCGGGCCAGGCCGCCACCTGGTCGTTCGCCGGTACGGCGGGGCAGCGCATCGCGTTCGCCCTGACGGACGGGACTTACAGCAACGCGTACGCGTCGGTGCGCAAGCCGGACGGCACGGAGTTGTTCGACTCGACCTTCTGCAAGGCGTCGTGCGCGTTCGACACGGTCTCGCTGCCGGTGGACGGCACCTACACCGTCGTGCTGAACCCGTCCAAGACGACAGTGGGTTCGATCTCCGCGCAGGTCACCGAGGGCGATGTCACGGGGACGCTCACAGCGGACGGCGCCGCGGTCAAGCTGACCACCAAGGGCCCCGGGCAATACCCGATCTGGTCGTTCGCCGGGACGGCCGGACAGCGGGTCTCGGTCGTACTCTCGGACGGGACGTTCACCAGTGCGAACGCCCTCATGCGCAAGCCGGACGGCTCGGTCCTCGTGCCGGAGAAGTCCTGCGCGGCCTCCTGCCACTTCGACGCGACCGTGCTGCCGGTAGACGGCACCTACCAGGTGGTGGCCGACCCCGCCGGCATCCAGACCGGCTCGATCTCGGCGCAGCTCAACATCGTGCCGCCGGACGTGACCGCGCGGATCTCCGTCGGGGGAGAGGCGTCCACGCTGATGACCACCGTCCCCGGGCAGCGCGGTCTGTGGACGTTCACCGGGACGGCGGGCAGGCAGGTGTCGTTCAACTTCACCGGGACGACGCTCACCAGCCTGTACGACGTGTACGTCGCGGTGAGGAAACCGGACGGGACCGTGCTGATCGACGACACCCCGTGCGGGCGCAACTGCCTGCTGGAGCCGACCGTCCTCCCGGCGGACGGCACCTACACCGTCGAGTTCAGGCCGCAGAAGGCCAAGTCGGGTTCGATGGCCCTGCAACTCCACGAGGTCGCCCACCTGACCGGGAGCGTCACCGTCGGCGGTGCCGCCTCGACGCTGACCGCGACGGTGCCGGGGCAGAACGGCACCTGGTCGTTCGCCGGGACGGCGGGGAAGACCGTGTCGTTCAACCTCACCGACGCGAACTTCACCGCCTCCACCGGTGCCCGGGTGTCGGTGAGGAAGCCTGACGGGACGGTGCTGGTGTCCGCGACGTACTGCGGGAAGAACTGCTTCCTGGAGCCGGTGGCGTTGCCCGTGGCCGGTACGTACACCGTGGAGTTCGATCCGCAGGACGAGAAGGTCGGCAAGCTGACCCTCAGGATCCACCCGGTCGCCCACCTGACCGGGAGCGTCACCGTCGGCGGTGCCGCCTCGACGCTGACCGCGACGGTGCCGGGGCAGAACGGCACCTGGTCGTTCGCCGGGACGGCGGGGAAGACCGTGTCGTTCAACCTCACCGACGCGAACTTCACCGCCTCCACCGGTGCCCGGGTGTCGGTGAGGAAGCCTGACGGGACGGTGCTGGTGTCCGCGACGTACTGCGGGAAGAACTGCTTCCTGGAGCCGGTGGCGTTGCCCGTGGCCGGTACGTACACCGTGGAGTTCGATCCGCAGGACGAGAAGGTCGGCAAGCTGACCCTCAGGATCCACCCGGTCACCGACCTCTCCCCGGCCGCCATCACCATCGGCGGCACCGTGTCCACCCTGACCACCACGACCCCGGGCCAGAACGGGAGCTGGACCTTCAGCGGCGTCGCCGACCAGAAGGTCACCATCACCTTCACCGGTACCAGCTTCACCGCCTCTACCGATGTTCGGGTATCCCTCCTGAAGCCTGACGGCACGGCGCTCGGGAGTTCGCCTTACTGCGGCCGCAACTGCACCATCTCGGAGATGACGCTGCCTGCCACGGGCACCTACACGATCGTCTTCAACCCTCAAACCGACAAGACCGGCTCTCTGGCCACGAAGGTGGTGCTGTCGTGACGGTCCAGGAGGGTGATGGGGGCGGTCCTGTGATTCTCCCCTCAGGCGCCGGATCACCGATGCGGAAGGTACGGCGCATCGTGGGGAGCTCACCGATCAGCAGGCCGCCGCGGCCATCGCCAACGTGATGCGCCATCCGCACCGGAAGGACCCGGCGGCCGGTGCGGATGGCGGTGGACCGGACCGGTCCGCCGCTGCCGTCGACGCCTAGCGCTGCTTGAGGCGCTGCGCCTCCTTGCGCACCTCGGCCTGGACCGACCGCTCGCGCTGCAGCCACTCGGGGTTCTCCGCCTTGATGGCGTCGATCTCGGCGGTGGTGAGCGGCCCGGTGATGCCGCCCCTGGCCAGGCCGGAGTTGGAGACGCCCAGCTTCGCGGCGACGACCTGCCTGGGGTGCGGCCCGTTGCGCCGCAGATCGGCCAGCCACGCCGGCGGATTCGCCTGCAGCGCGTTCAGCTCGTCCCTGGAGACGACTCCCTCCTGGAACTCGGCGGGAGTGGCCTCAAGGAGCACACCCAGCTTCTTGGCCGCGGTCGCGGGCTTCATCGTCTGAGTGGTCTTGGGCTTGGCCATGGTGCCAAGGATATGGCGCGGAACCGCCTTCCCTGACATCGGTACCCTGGGCAGGTGACCGACAGGGAGTTCCGGCTGGCCTACGTGCCCGGGGTGACGCCCGCCAAATGGGTGAACGTCTGGGCCGAGCGGGTGCCCGACGTGCCGCTCACCCTGGTCCCCGTCGCCGCGGCCGAGGCGGTGGAGGTCCTGCACGCGGGCGGTGCCGACGCCGGGTTCGTGCGGCTGCCCGTGGACCGCGCGGGGCTCAGCGTGATCCCCCTCTACGTCGAGACCACCGTGGTCGTGGTGCCGAAGGACCACCTCGTGGCCGCCGCCGACGAGGTGACCGTCGCCGACCTGGCCGACGACGAGGTGCTCCACCCGATGGACGACACCCTTGAGTGGACGGCCCTGCCGGGGCTGCCGGCCTTCACGCGTCCGGACACCACGGCGGAGGCGATCGAGCTGGTGGCGGCGGGGGCCGGACTGCTGCTGGTCCCGCAGTCGCTGGCGCGCCTGCACCACCGCAGGGACCTGACCTACCGGCCGGTCGTGGAGACGCCGCAGTCGCAGGTCGCGCTGGCCTGGCCCACGGAGGCGACGACCGAGCTGGTGGAGGACTTCATCGGCATCGTCCGCGGGCGTACGGTGAACAGCTCGCGGGGCCGTGCCCCCGCGCCCGCCCCGGAGAAGGCGCGCAAGCAGCCGCGGAGTCCCGCCCCGGGCGGGTCGGGTCGCGGGGGTGCGCGGACAGGCCGGGGCGGGAAGGGCCGCCGTCCCCGCTGAACGGTGCACCGCATCGCAGGCCGTCACAGGCCGCATCCGATGCCCGGGCCGTCATCCTCTCGGGCCGAAGGCCGTCATGAGGACGTGCACGGCGATGAGGACGGCGATCCAGACCATGGCGCGCCTGGTCGGCGGGGGGCCGCTGCGCAGCAGCGAGACGCCCAGGGGGATGAAGGCGATGCAGAGGCCGCCCACGGCGAGGAAGGACTGCGGCTCGGTGCCCTTGAGCGTCCCGAGCGCGAGCGCCGACATCAGGCCGAGTGCGATCGAACGGCCCAGTCCCAGGGCGCCGGAGCGGTAGGCACCGACGGCCAGCACGACCCAGCCGAAGAAGGCCGGCCCGGACATGGACCTGAACGGATGCCAGACCGTCTCGCGCCATGCGTTGTAGTAGCCGTCGATGCCGGTGAGCATGGTCTGCAGGCCGAGGGTGTCGGTCAGGTGGAAGGCCAGGTGGTCGGTGCCGAACTGGAAGGTCCGGGTGAACAGGCCGATGATCACCAAGCAGCCGCCCCACAGTCCCCACAGCGGGCTGGTGGCGGCGATCCTCTGCGCCAGCGTCACCACCCCCGGCAGCAGCAGCACGAACCCGAAGGCGAAGCAGACGTAGGCGGCGGTGATGAGGGAGGGGTGCTCGGTGTAGGCGACGAGCTGGTACGGCACGAAGTAGTAGAACGGGGAGCGCAGGAGGGTCCCGGCCATGATCAGGGTGGGGCCGGCGATCAGCGAGACGGCGCTCACCCACCGGCCGGGGAACGGGGGCTGCCGGTCCAGGTTGGCTGCGATGTTGGCGGCCCGCCGGTCCGCGTCGGCCTGCCGCCATCGCGTGATGCGCCCGCGAAGATCGATGCTCATGGTTTACCGCCCGTCTCGTCCGTGTCGGTGTGCCCGGGCCGGTGCGCCGGGGCACACGAGAATGGTGGGGGGCGGGGCGGGGGGCGCGCGTCTGGCCCGGGTCGCATCGTGGCGGGCGGGCACGGGCGGGCGGTGCGACCCCGGACGGATGCGCATATCCGACCGTGGTCAGACGCCGGGTGGTGCGCCGGGCGGTAGCTTCGCGTCATGGACCGGCGGAGAGGCGGGGGCGATGTCCGACGCGCAGCTGTACGACACCATCGGAGCCGCCTACACCGTGACACGGCGCACCGAACCGCGCATCGCCGCGCGGATCTGGGCCGCGCTCGGCGACGCCCGGACCGTGCTGAACGTCGGGGCGGGCACCGGGTCCTACGAGCCGCCCGACCGGCACGTCCTCGCGGTGGAGCCGTCGGCGCTGATGCGCTCGCAGCGCCTTCCGGACGCGGCGCCGTGCCTGATCGGATCCGCCGAGAGCCTGCCGTTCGATGACGGGTCCTTCGACGCCGCGATGGCGATCTCCTCCGTCCACCACTGGCGGGACCCGATCGCCGGCCTGCGCGAGCTGCGGCGGGTCGCCCGCCGCGTGGTGGTGTTCACGCACGACACCAGTGACGCCGGATGGCTCCACCGGTTCTGGCTCACCCGCGACTACCTGCCCGAGGTCGCGGGCCTCCTCGCCGGCCGCCCCTCGCTGACCGAGCTGGCCCGCGCGATCGGAGCCCGGGTGGAACCGGTGCCCGTCCCGTGGGACTGCGCCGACGGCTTCTTCGAGGCCTACTGGCGCCGGCCGGAGGCGTACCTGGACGAGGACGTCCGCCGCGGGGTGTCGGTCTGGGCCAGAGTCGGGCCGGACGCCGAGCGGCGCGCGGTGCGCGACCTCCGTGACGACCTCGCGTCCGGCCGGTGGGCCGGACGCAACCGGGACCTCCTCGATCTCGACGCGGCGGAGCTCGGCCTCCGCCTGCTGATCGCCTGAACCCCGCCGCTGAACCGGCGGACCCCGGGATCCGGGCTCCCCGCCCCGGGGAGCGGCGCCCGGCCGTCAGCCGTGTTTCCGGAGGGCTCCGGTTGCTGCCCGGGGACGGGCAGCGCGCCGGACAGCGCGACCGCGGTCGCCCCGAGACAGAGGTCGCGCGCCGACCACCGGCGGATGGCCGCGTCGCCACTTGGCGTACTCGCCGGGTGCGGGTGCTGCTCGTGCCGGCGGTGTCCGCCTGCCTGTCACTCGTGTTCATCGCGGCGGTTCTGCGGTGGTCGGGGTCGATGGTTCCGCATGCCCGCTGGAGTCCTGATGATTTCGCTCTCCACGCCCGTGTCGACGACCACGGCGTCATCTCCAGCCCGCTCGACGTGCTGCGCTGGGCCGTGGCAGGCATGGGGGCGCTCGGCGCGCTGGCCGGGTACGGCTACGCCGAGCTGGGCCCCGCCGTGCTCCTCGCCTGGTTCGCGGCCGTGGTGGCCCTGATCGCCGTGCTCTACCGCTCGGCCGGCCTGCCGTGCCTCTCGTTCCAGGCGGAAGGCGCGTGACGGCACGGATCCGAGCGGAGGGCCGTCATCGGCGGTCGGGGCGCCCCGGGACACCGCCTGGTGCGGCACCGGCCGCGGGGGATCAGGCGGCCTTGCCGCGGGCGACGTAGACGTTCATGCCGGTGAAGTCGAGGGTGACGTTGTAGGGCTTGTAGAAGCTGTGGGAGATGTTGGCCAGCACGTCGAACCCTTCACGGCGGGGCTCGTCGGGCCTGCGGTCCGCGTAGCAGTAGGCGTCTTCGGCGACGGCGCCGCCGAGACGGACCTCCTTCGGGTAGCAGGGGTAGACGGTGACGAACTGTCCTCCGGCCGAAGTCTCCATCGGGCGGTCGTGGTCGACGCGGATCCGCAACCGCTCGACCGTCGCCCCGGACATGCTCGCGACCATCTCACCGGTTCCGCCGATGTTCAGGGCCACCACCCGGGTGCCGGAGCCGGCGACGCCGCCCCTGCTGAACAGCAGGTGCTCACCGGCCAGCCACAGCGGCAGGGGATCGGCGCCCGCCCGCTCGGCGGCGGCGCGCGCCTTCCCGGCCGTCTCGGGGGTTCTGCGGCGCAGGATGAGCGACCGGCCCGCGTAGTCGATGGTGGTCAGGAAGTGGTACAGGATCCACGTGCCGATCAGCCCGTCCCCCGGCTCCGGGCCGTCCTGCGCGTCCGACCAGCTCACCGGGATGTTGCGCAGTTCGATGCCGCCCAGCTTGAGGGAGTCCAGCACCCCGGAGTAGTACGTCACGGCTCTGCCCTCGTACTCGAACCTGTCCTCGGTCACGGCGACCAGCCCGGCTTCCCCGGCTGCCCGCGCCGACACGTTCAGCGACGCGACGCGGGTGTAGAACGAGAGACCGATCGGCGGTCCGCCGTTGAGTGACGCCTCCACCAGCGGCATCGGGTCCATCTGCTGCCACGGCACCCGCGCGGTGTCGCCGTGGATCCGGTACGGCTCGCCGCGGAACGCCGCGAACAGCTTGGCGTAGCTCTCCTCGCCGGCCGCCCGCCAGCGCGGCACGGCGAGGGGGAACCTGTCCTGCCGGGTGTAGCAGTCGGCCAGGAGCCGGTGGGCCTCCTTGTCGCCGGGCGCCAGCGCGATGGCCCTGTTGAGGTATTCCTCGGCGTCGGGGAACCGGTTGGACAGCAGCCCGACCTGGCCGCGCCGGCGGGCCGCGTGCACGTTCCCGGGGTCTTTTCTCAGGATCTCCTCGTACGCGCGTCCGGCCTGCTCGAACCGTCCGGCCCTGAACAGCGCGTCCGCGTCCCCGCCGTCGGCCGCGGCCGCCCTGCCCAGCAGCGGTGCGGTCGCGGTGGCACCGGCCACCACGGCGGCGCCCCGCAACAGCGAACGCCGGTTCCATCGTCCGTCATCAGCCACGGCCCTCCCCTTCCCGTGATCACCTTCGCCGGCCCCTGCCGGGCCGGAGCCGCCCGGCCGGCCGGGCGGCCGGCCCCGTCCACTGTCGGGCGGCGGTGTCCCCGCCCCGTCCGCGCCGTGTCATGGTCGTGTCACGGCTGCGCCGGGGGCGCGGACCGGCTCGCTCCGCTTCCTCGTCCGTGGCCGGACGCCGGGCTCATCCGAGCGTCCGACGAGGTCCTCGCCGGTGGGGGAAGGGGGGTGAAGAGCCCGGCTAGGGCCAGAGCGGGCCCTGGTCGGTCCAGACGACGCCCTTGTTGCGGCACAGGCAGAAGGGGTGGCCGACCGGGTCGGTGTAGATCCGCCAGCCGTAGCCGTCGGGGCCGGTGAAGTCCTGCCGCAGCGTCGCGCCGAGGTCGAGGACGCGGCGCTGCTCGGACTCGATGTCGTCCACTTCGAAGTCGAGGTGGAACTGCTTGGGGTGCTCGCTGTCGGGCCACTGCGGGGCGCGGTAGTCGTCCACCCGGATGAAGGCCAGCTCGATCTCGCCGAACTTGATGCCGGCCCAGTTCCCGGTGCTGCCTTCCTTGACCGGACGGCCCGTCACCTCGGCGTAGAACGCCGCCAGCTCCATCGGGTCCGGGCAGTCGATGATGAAATCGGTGAGTCGCAGCATTCCGTGATCTTGCCACAAGATCTTCGACGCGGGCCTCGGTCACGAGGGCGGGAACCGGGCGGACGCCAGAGCCTGCCCGGTGCTGGAGACGTTCTGAGGGCCGGACCGGTCGCGCCCGCGCCGGGCCGGGCCGGTCGCGCCGGGCCGGTCGTAGGAGGCGCGCGGCGGATCGCGGGTGCGCCCGTCCCCCTTGCGAGCTACCGGCGGATGTCCACCGAGGGGGGACGATCCCGGACCGCCGGATCCCTAGCGTTTCCCGTGCGGCGGGACCCCGCCGCGAAACCCCCCACGTAAGGGAGTCGTCATGCGGTTGTTGAAACAGCTCGTGCCCGTCGCGGCGGTCGCCTTCGCCGGTAGCGCGGCCGTGGGCGCGGTGCAAGGCGACCCGCTCCTCACCCTGCTCCTCGGCGTCGCGACGGCCGTGCTCGCCGTACTCGTGTACGCCCGCGCGGTGCGGTGGTCCGAGCGCCGCGCGCCGGTGGAGGTGGCGGCGCGGGGCGCCGCCGGCGCCGTCACGCGGGGGACGCTGATCGGGGTCGCGATGTTCGCGGCGGTCATCGCGAACATCGCCCTCCTGGGCGGCTACCGGATCGACGGCCAGGGCTCGCTCGGGGGCGCGGCCGGGCTGCTCGGCTTCATGGCCGCCGCCGCGGTGACGGAGGAGCTGCTGTTCCGCGGCATCCTGTTCAGGATCATCGAGGAGCGCACGGGGACGTGGCCGGCGCTGGCGCTGACCGGCGTGCTGTTCGGGCTGTCGCACCTGTTCAACCCGCACGCCGACCTGTGGGGCGCGCTCGCCATCGCGATCGAGGCGGGCGGCATGCTCGCCGCCGCCTACGCCGCCACCCGCACCCTGTGGGTGCCGATCGGGGTGCACTTCGGCTGGAACTTCGCGGCGGCCGGCATCTTCGGCACCGAGGTCTCGGGCAACGGCGTGACGCAGGGGCTGCTGCACGGCGTGACGTCGGGCCCCTCCCTGCTGACGGGCGGCGCTTTCGGGCCGGAGGCGAGCCTGTACGCGGTGGTGGCCGGCCTGCTGCTGACGGCGGTGTTCATGTGGCTGGCCCGCCGGCGGGGCAACGTGGTCCCGGTCCGGCGCGGCGCGGCCGCTACGCTCTCCCGGTGATCGATCTGCGGCGGGCCACGGACCTGTGGCGGCGGTGCGGCGTCGTGGTCCGGGATGCGCCGTTCGGGCTGCTGCTGGCCGCCGCGTCGCTCCTGCCTGCCCTCCACGGCAAGGGGACCCAGGTCGGCGACCTGCCGGCCCGCCCCTTCGACGCGGCTGCGCTCGTGGTGATCGCCCTGGAGTGCCTTCCGCTCGCCGTGCGGCGGCGGTGGCCGGCCGTGTGCCTGGCTCTGGTGTCGCTCGGCTTCGTCCTCGACCAGCTCCGCGGCTACCACGTGTTCGCGAGCAACGCGATGCCCATCGCGCTCATCAGCGCGGGCGCCCACCTGGAGCGGCACCGGCGCGCCACCGTGGTCCTCCTCTCCCTGGCGTACGTGCCGCTGGCGTTCGCGCTCAGCCGGATCGGTGCGACCGAGCCGCTGGAAGGGTACGTGGTGTTCTACCTGCTGCTGGCCCTGGCGTGGGGCATCGGGGCCTGGCTGCGCTCCACCCGCGCCGCCGAGGCCGAACGCCGCCGCCACGTCGCCGAGGCCACCCGCGCCGCCGAACGCACCCGCATCGCCCGCGAGCTCCACGACGTCGTGACCCACCACGTGACGGCGATGGTCGTGCAGGCCGAGGCCGCCCGCTACCTGACCGCCGCCCCGGACCGCCTCGACGCGGCGCTGAGCGCCGTCACCGACACCGGCCGGCGGGCCATCACCGACCTGCGGCACATGCTCGACCTGCTCAAGGCCGATCACGACGCCGACGCCGACGCCGGCGTGCCGGCCGTCGGCGGGCTCCGCACGCTGGTGGAGCAGACCCGCCGGGCCGGGCAGCCGGTGGAGCTCGTCGAGGAGGGCGACCCGGCGGAATCGGCGGGCAGCGCCGAATTCGTGGCCTATAGGGTCGTCCAGGAAGCCCTCACGAACGCCCTCAAACACGCCCACGGCAGCCCCACCGCGGTCCGGGTGCGCTACGGCGAGAAGGAGATCAGCGTGGCGGTCAGCACCGACGGCCCCGGCTCCGGGGCCGCCTCTCCCGGCGGGAGCGGGCGGGGCCTGGCCGGGCTCCGCGAGCGGGTCGAGGCCCTCGGCGGCCGGTTCGGCGCCGACCGGCAGGCGGACGGCGGCTTCCTCGTGCAGGCCCGCATCCCCGCGGGGGGCCGGTCGTGACCGCGCCGATCCGGGTGCTGGTCTGCGACGACCAGGCACTGATCCGAACCGGCTTCGTGACGATCATCGACGCGCAGCCCGATCTGGAGGCGGTGGGCGAGTGCGGTGACGGCCGCACCGCGGTGGACCTCGCCCGGCGGCTGCGCCCCGACATCGTCGTGATGGACGTGCGGATGCCGGTGCTCGACGGCATCGAGGCCACCCGCCTGCTGGCCGGCGCCGGGGTGGCGGACCCCGTCAAGGTGCTCGTGGTGACGACGTTCAACCTGGACGAGTACGTCTACGAGGCGCTGCGCGCGGGGGCGAGCGGGTTCCTGCTCAAGGACGCCCCGCCGGCGCAGCTCCTGCACGGCATCCGCACCGTCACCTCGGGCGCCGCGCTGCTGGCGCCCGAGGTGACGCGGCAACTCGTCGGCAGGTACGCCTCCCGGATCCGCCCCGCCCGGGCCACGCCGGACGAGACCGCGCTGACCCCCCGCGAGCTGGAGGTGCTGCGCCTGATCGCCGACGGCCTGTCCAACAGCGAGATCGCCGCCACCCTGGTGATCAGCCAGGAGACGGTCAAGACGTACGTGTCGCGCATCCTCACCAAGCTGGGCCTGCGTGACCGGGTGCAGGCGGTGGTCTACGCCTACCGCAGGGGCCTGGTGACCTGAGGCGCCCCGCCCGGGAACCCCGAGGGGCGGACATCGGGAGCCGCCCGTGGTCCCGGACCTCACCGGTCACCGGAGCCGCCGGTCACGCGCCGAAGGCCGCGGCGTTCTCCTCCACCCACTGCCGGAAGGTCCGGGCGGGCCTGCCGGTCACCTGCTCGACGGTGGGCAGCACGGTGCGACCCGCCTCGGGCGGATCGGTCCGCATCATGACGAAGAACGCGATGTCGGAGTCCGAATACCCCTCCGCGCGCCACCTGGCGACCATCTCGTCCTGGCTGAGTTCGACGAAGCGCACCTCGCGGCCGAGCACCTCACCGATGACGCGGACCTTCTCCGGATGGGTCAGCGCCTGCGGACCGGTCAGCCAGTAGGTCCGGCCCCCGTGCCCGTCGGCGGTCAGCGCGGCGGCGGCGACCGCGGCGATGTCGGCGTCGTGCACCATCGCGCTCCTGATGCCGGGGAAGGCGTCGCGGACGACGCCCTCGGCGCGGATCGACTCCGCCCACTCCAGCGTGTTGGACATGAACTCGACCGGCGCCAGGCAGGTCCACCTCAGCCCGCCGGCCTGCACGGCCTCCTCCAGCGGCTCCTTGTCCTGGCTTCCCTTGAGCACCGTCACGGTGCGGACCCCGGCCCGCCGGGCGATGTCGGCGATCTCCGCGCCGTTGCCCAGCGGCGCGTAGCCGTCACCGAAGCCGATCAGGTGCGCCGCGGTCACGCCGTCGAACACCTCCGGCAGGCTCGCGCTGTCGGACAGGTTCCCGGCGACGACCTCCGCGCCGGCCGGCAGGTCGGCCGTCGCGGGGTTGCGGGTCAGCGCCCGCACCTTGTGCCCGCCGGCCAGCAGCTGCTCCACGAGGGGGCGCCCGACGTTGCCGGTGGCGCCCGTCACGAGAACGGTCATGGGGGTTCTCCTTTCCTCCGTCGCCTCCGACGCTAGGGATGCCGCGGTCATCTCCTGTCCGCGACCGGTGGCAGACTCCTCCGCATGTTGCAGGTCTCAGCCCGGCTGCTCCGCCTGCTGACGCTGCTGCAGACGCAGCGCGACTGGTCCGGCCGGGAGCTGTCCGATCGGCTCGGGGTGAGTGCCCGGACGGTCCGCCGCGACGTCGACAAGCTGCGGTCGCTGGGCTACCCGATCAGCGCTGCCGGTGGCGGGGGCGGCGGCTACCGGCTGGGCGGCGGCAGCCGCCTGCCGCCGCTGCTGCTGGACGACGACGAGGCGGTCGCGATGGCCATCGGGCTGCGCACCGTGGCCGGCGCCGCGGTCACCGGGATCGCGGAGACCTCCGTGCGCGCCCTGGCGAAGCTGGACCAGGTGCTGCCCGCCAGGCTGCGGCACCGGGTCGACTCGCTCGGCGCCGCCGTGGTCACCGTGCCGTCGCTCGGGCCCACCGTCGATCCGGACGTGCTGACCGCCGTCGCCACCGCGATCCGCGGCCACGAGCGCCTGCGCTTCGACTACACCTCCCACGACGGCTCGGCCACCGTCCGCGACGTCGAGCCCTACCGGCTGGTGCACAGCGGGCGGCGCTGGTACCTGCTCGGCTGGGACACCGAACGGCGGGACTGGCGGACGTTCCGCGCCGACCGCGTGGCGCTGCGCGTCCCGGGCGGCCCCCGCTTCACGCCCCGGGGGCTCCCCGCCGAGGACGTGGCGGCGTATCTGGCCACCGGCATCACCACCAGCCCGTTCCGGTACCAGGCGGTGCTGACGATGCACGGCTCCGCCGAAGAGGTCGCCGAGGAGGTGCCGCCCACCCTCGGCGTGATCGAGCCCGTCGACGACCGCACCTGCACGCTGCGGATCGGCTCCGACGACCTCGACCAGCTGGCGGTGTGGGTGGCCGCCTTCGGGTTCGACTTCGACATCCACGAGCCCCGCGAGCTCGTCGACCACCTGCGGGTCCTGACGGCCCGGCTGCAGCGGGCGGCCTGGCCGGACCGTCCGCGGCCGGTCGCCTGAACCCCGGGCGGCACGGCTCCGTTGAGCCTTCCGTCCCCTCGTGCGACCATCCAGCGATGGAACGAGTCCCACCTCCCGAAGAGATCGACGCGGGTCCCGTCGTCCTCCGCCGGGTGACCGAGGCGGACGCCGAGGGCGTCGCGGCGGCGATCGGCGAGTCGATCGCCCATCTGCAGCCCTGGATGGCCTGGGCCCACGACGGGCATTCGCTCGACGACGCCCTCGGCTGGATCCGGCGCTCCGAGGAGGGCTGGGCCGAGGGCACCGAGTTCAACTACCTCATCCGGCTCGCGGACGGCACGGTCGCCGGGTCCATCGGGCTGATGGCCCGCGTCGGCCCCGGCGCCCTGGAGATCGGCTACTGGCTGCACGCCGGTCACACCGGCCGCGGGTACGCGACGGCCGCGGCCGGGGCGCTCACCGCAGCAGGACTCGCACTGCCCGGGATCGAGCGGATCGTGATCAAGCACGACGCGGCGAACCACGCGAGCGGCGCCGTACCCCGGCGTCTCGGCTACCGCGAGGTGGAGCGCGTCCCCCGGGACCCGGTCGCGCCCGCGGAGGCCGGCGTCGACGTGGTCTGGGAGACGCGGGGCTGACCACCGGCCGCCGGGAGGACCCCGGCGGCGGGAAGGACGGAGTGCCACGCGCCGGGCACGCGGGCGAACCGCTGCACCGCCGGCCCGGCCCGGCCGCTGCGTGCGCCGGTCAGGCGGCGTCGCGGCGCGCGAGGTGGATCAGCAGCGCCGTGACGCAGCCCCCGGCCAGCACGGCCGCCGCGCCGGCGAGCTCGCCGTACCGCAGGGCGTCGGCGAACGTGGCGAGGACCGTGTCCCGCTCGGCGGCGGTGCCGGCGGCGGCGAGCGCGGCGGGCAGCGAGTCGGCGGCCGCGGCGGCCGGCAGGAGCGCGCTCCAGCGCACCTGCATGAGGGTGCCCAGGGCGGCGACGCCCAGGCTGCTGCCCAGCTCGGTCATCGTGCCCTCGATGCCGGCGCCGGCACCCGCGTCGTCGGGCGGGACGGCGCTGAACACCGCCTCCACGATCGCCGGGTTGGCGACGGCGCAGCCGGTGCCCATCAGCAGCAGCCCGGCCAGCAGCGACCGGTAGCCGTCCCCGCCGGACTGCGCGACCACGACGAGCCCGGCCGCGAGCAGGCCCATGCCGCCGGCGATGGCCAGGGGCGCGCCCAGGCCCCGGATGAGCCGCGCCGCCACACCGGAGGCGTTGAGCACCACGACGCTCAGCGCGAACGGCGCCATCCGCAGGCCCGCCTGCAGCGGATCGTGCTCGCCGACGAACTGCAACTGCATGGTGAGCAGGAACAGCGCACCGGAACTGCCGAAGGTGATCAGCACGATGCCGGTCACCGCGCCCGTGAAGCGCCGGTCGCGGAACAGGGCGAGGTTGAGCATCGGGTCGCGGGCGCGGCGCTGCCAGGCGAGGAAGGCGGCGAGCAGCGCCGCGCCGGCGGCGGCGGCCCGCCAGTCCGTCGCGATGATGGCGTACACCACGCCGGTGGTGCCGGCGGTGGCCAGCAGCGCTCCGGCCAGGTCGGGGCGGCCGCCGGCCGGGTTGCGCGACTCCGGCACGAGCGCCCGCGCCGCGACCAGGCAGACCACCACCACCGGCACGTTGAGCAGGAAGATCGCACTCCAGGAGGCGTGCGCGAGCACCACCCCGCCCAGCGGCGGCCCGGACGCGAAGCCGAGCGCGCTGACCGCCGCCCAGATGCCGATGGCCTTGGGCCGCTCCTGCGCGTCGAAGACCTGGACGGCGACGGCGAGGGTGCCGGTGATCAGCAGCGCGCCGCCCAGGCCCATGCCGGCGCGGGCCGCGATGAGGGCGCCGGGACCCGAGGCGGACGCGGCGGCCAGCGACGTCGCGCCGAACACCACCAGGCCAGCCATCAGGATCCGCCGCCGGCCGTACCGGTCGGCGGCGGATCCCGCGGCGAGCAGCAGGCCGGCCTGGCCGAGCGCGTACGCGTTGATGATCCACTGCACCTGCGCGGTGTCCGCACCGAGCTCCGCGGTCAGCGTCGGGATCGCGACGTTGAGCACGGTGTGGTCGAGGACCACGACGAGTTCGGCGAGGCAGAGCACCGCGAGGACGAGCCACCGGGTCCGCGGCCGCGCCGGTGCGGCGGGTGCGGTCACGGCGCGGCCGGGACCGTGTCCGCCCGCCGGGGCGCGAAGGCGGCGATCGGGTTGCGCAGCGTGCCGACCAGCTGCAGCGCGGCCGACGGGTCGGCGAGGTCCACCATCTGCTGGTTGTCGCGCAGCTGGAGCCGGTTGAGGCAGGACAGCGCGAACTCCGCCGCGAACAGGTCGTAGCGGGCGAACCGGTCGGCCAGGTGAGGGACGCTCTCCTGGTACGCGAGAGCGCACTCGGCCACCGTGCCCCAGAACTCCTCCTGCGTGAGCACCCCGCGTTCGGCGAGGATGACGTTGAGGTAGCGCAGGAAGCCGTCGAACACGTCGGTGAAGATGGACAGCAGCCGCATGTCCTCCGGCACGTCGGCGCGGATGCGCTCGACGGACTCGGGCAGGGGCGCGCCGGGGTCCATGACGACGATCTCCTCGGCGATGTCCTTGAAGATCACCCGGCTCACCGCGTCGCCGTCGAGCACCAGGATGACGTTCTCGCCGTGCGGCATGAACGCCAGGTCGTAGGCGTAGAACGCGTGCAGCAGCGGGGTGAGGTAGGCGTCCAGGTAGCGGCGGAGCCACACCCGCGGCGGCAGCCCGGAGCGTTCGACGAGCGTCGCGGCCAGGGAGTGGCCCTGCTGGTCGACGTGGAGCAGCGAGGCCATGGTGGCCAGCCGCTCGCCGGGCCGCAGCGACGGCACCGGGCTCTCGCGCCACAGCGCGGCGAGCATCTTGCGGTAGGGCGAGTAGCGGTCGGTGGCCGCCTCGAACTGCCGGTGCCGGTAGCCGATCGCGGCGCGTTCGCGCAGGATGGTGAGCCCGCTGGCGCGGAACACCCCGTCGCCCGCGATCAGCTCCGCCAGCCAGTCGTTGATGGCGGGGGTGGCCTGCATGTACGCCGCGGACAGCCCGCGCATGAAGCCCATGTTCAGCACCGACACGGCGGTCTTGACGTAGTGCCGCGCCGGGTCGGAGACGTTGAAGAAGGTGCGGATCGACTGCTGGGCCACGTACTCGTCGGGTCCGCGGCCGAGGAAGACCAGCCGGCGGGTGGCGAGCTCCCCGGCGAAGGTCACCGACAGCTTGCTCCACCACTGCCACGGGTGCACCGGCAGGAGCAGGTAGTCGGCCGGGTCGAGACCGAGGTCGGACAGGACGGCGGCGAACGCGGCGACGGTCTCCGCCCCGAGCTCGGCGCGGATGTGGCGGTCGTAGTCGGTGTCCGCGCTGCAGGTGAACGTGGCGTGGTCGCGGTGCGCGGCCAGCCAGACCAGCCGGACCGGCGCCGCCACCTCCGGCGCGTACCGGTGGTAGTCGTCGACGCCGAAGCCGATCCGGCCGTTGTTGGCGACGAAGCCGGGATGCCCCTCGGTCATGCCGGACTCGATGGCCTGGAAGTCGGCGGTGGCCAGTTCCCGGGCGCACCGGGTGCGGTGGCCGAGCTTCCAGGCGCTGCTCGCCAGGGTGGCGGTGATCTCCTCCAGGTACACCGGCAGGATCTCGTCGCGCAGCCCGAGCGCGCCGCGCATGTCGAGGCAGAAGTCCAGCGCGTCCAGCGGCAGTTCGGCGCCGGCCCGGCGCCGGGTGATGCTGTCGGGGTCGATCTCCCAGTGGTCGAGCGCGTACATGCGGGCGGTGAACCGGTACTCCACCGTGCCGTCGTCGCTGCGGACCGTGAAGCCGTCGCCGTCGGGGACCGGGGTGAGCAGTCTCTCGTGGGCGAACTCGGCGAGCGCCTTGCGCACGAGCAGCCGGTTGGCGCGCTCCCAGTGTGCGGGGTTGAGGTGGGCGGTGGCGGCGTTGGTCACGCGGGTACTCCGGTGGCGGCGAGGAACTGCGCGCGGGTGCATACGCTGAGCAGTGCGGTCTTCTCGGGCTTGGTGATCGGGCCGACGACGGTGAAGCCGACGGCGGCGTTGAGGGCGTGTACGGCGGTGTTGCGGACGTCGGGTTCGACGACCACCCGGCGCACGGCGGGGTCGGCGAAGAGCCAGGCCATCACGGTGGTGATCACCGCGCGGGTGAAGCCGTGCACCGGCGTCTCGGCCGGCGCGGTGAGGAAGTGCATGCCGACGTCGCCGTCCTCGGGCTCGTACAGCCCGACCAGCTCGACGTGGCGGGGGTCGTAGCGCTCGGCCAGGAACGCCGGCTCACCGCGGTACAGGCCCAGATACGCCCCGCGGTGCGGGTGCGCGACGATGCGCCGGTACTCGGCGGCGACGGTGGCCACGTCGGCGTCCTGCATCATCCAGTACACCGCCTTGGGGTGCGTCACCCAGCGGTGCAGCAGCTCGATGTCGGCCTCGACGTCGAGCGGGCGCAGCGCGTACTCGCCGCGGACGAAGGAGGCGGTCATGCCGGCATCCCCGCCGGCGCGCCGAACTCCTGGAAGGCGATGCTCTTCTCGATCGGGTAGTGCTCGCGGCCGAGCAGCTCGCGCACGATCCACGAGTTGCGGTAGGCGCCCATGCCGAGGTCCGGCGAGGTGATGCTGTGCGTGTGCGTGCCGGCGTTCTGCACGAAGATGCCGCGGCCGGTGACGTCGATGCTGTAGTTGCGGGCCACGTCGTAGCGGCCGGCCGCGTCCCACCGGATCCGGTCCCTGATCGGCTCCAGGAACGCCGGCACGGTGTGCCGGTACCCGGTGGCCAGCACCAGGGCCTCGGTGGTCAGCGTGAACTCGCGCCCCTGCTCCTCGTGGCGCAGCTCCAGGGTGTACGTGCCGGTGGCCTCGTCGCGGGCGGCACCGGTCAGCGCGGTGTTGGTCAGCAGCCGGGTGGGCACCGGCCGGTCGACGCTCTTGGCGTACAACAGGTCGTAGATGGCGTTGACCAGCTCGGAGCTGATCCCCTTGAACAGTCCCTTCTGCTCGTTCTCCAGGCGGTACCGGGTCGGCTCGGGCAGCGCGTGGAAGTAGTCGACGTAGTCCGGTGACGTCATCTCCAGCGTCAGCTTCGTGTACTCCAGCGGGAAGAACCGCGGCGACCGGGTGACCCAGTTGAGCTGGTACCCGTCGGTGTCGATGGTGCCGAGCAGGTCGTGGTAGACCTCGGCGGCGCTCTGCCCGCTGCCGACGACGGTGATGCTGCGCTTGCGGCGCAGGGCGTCGCGGTGCGTCAGGTACGCCGAGTTGTGCACCACGTCGCCGAGGTCGCCGCCGAGGTCCCGGCAGGCCTCCGGGATGTGCGGCTGCGTCCCGGTCCCGAGGACGAGGTGCCGGGCGCGGTAGGTGTGCCGATCGCCGACGTGGACGGTGTAGAGCCCGTCCCGGTCGTCGTAGCGCACCTCGGTCACGGCCTGGCCGAAGCGCACGTTGCTCAGCCGGCCCGCCGCCCAGCGGCAGTAGTTGTTGTACTCGCTGCGCAGCGGATAGAAGTCCTCCCGTATGTAGAAGGGGTACAGGCGCCCGGACTGCTTGAGGTAGTTGAGGAACGAGTACGGCGACGTCGGGTCGGCGAGGGTCACCAGGTCGCAGAGGAAGGGCGTCTGCAGGTGCGTGCCGTCCAGCACCATCCCGGGGTGCCAGCCGAAGTCCGCCTCCGGGCGGGCTTCGAGGAACAGCCCGTCCAGTTCGGCGATCGGCTCGGTCAGGCACGCCAGCCCCAGGTTGAACGGGCCGAGCCCGATCGCGATGAAGTCGTGGGTGGACATGGCGGGTCTCCTGAAGGTCGAGTGATGGGTCACGAGGGGGTGCAGGCGAGCACCGGGCCGATCGCGCGTTCGACGTACCGGCCGGCGTGCTCGGCGACGAGTTCCACGACGGCGGCGATGTCGTCGATCGTCGTCTCGGGGTTGAGCAGGGTGAACTTGAGGAACTGCCGGCCGTCGACCGTGGTGCCCGCGACCACCGCGTCGCCGGAGGCGGCCAGCGCCTTGCGGGCGTGCAGGTTGGCCGCGTCGGCGTACACGCGGCCCGGTCCGGTGGGCAGGTAGCGGAACACGACGGTGCTCAGCTGCGAGCGGGTGACGACCTCGAAGCGGGGGTCCTCGCTGAGCAGGTTCCAGGCGGCCGCGGCACGGTCCACCACGTCGTCGAAGAGCTCGCCGATCGCGTCGGCGCCCATGATGCGCAGGGTCATCCACAGCTTGAGCGCGTCGAAGCGGCGGGTGGTCTGCAGGCTCTTGTTCACCTGGTTGGGGATGCGCTCGGCCACCATCCGCTCGGGGTTGAGGTAGTCGGCGTGGTAGGTGGCGTGCCGCAGGGTACGGCCGTCGCGCACCAGCAGCGCGCTGGAGCTGACCGGCTGGAAGAACGACTTGTGGTAGTCCACGGTGACCGAGTCGGCGCGCTCGATGCCGTCGAGCAGGTGGCGGCGGGTGCGCGAGGCCAGCAACCCGCACCCGTACGCGGCGTCGACGTGCAGCCACACGCCGGCCGCCGCGCAGCGCCGGGCGATCTCGGGCAGCGGGTCGATCGAGCCGAAGTCGGTCGTGCCGGCGGTGGCGACCACGGCCATGACGGTGGAGCCGTCACGGCGGCAGCGCTCGAGCGGGCGGTCGAGCGCCGCCGGGCGCATCCGCCGGTCCGCGTCGACCTCGACGGTGACGACCGCGTCGGGGGCCAGGCCGAGCAGCTTCGCCGACTTCTGCACGCTGAAGTGGCCGGCGGCGGAGGCGAGGACGCGCAGCCGGGGCAGCGCCTGCGCGCGCGGCAGGCCGGACGCGGCGAGCGCCTCCTCCCGGGCCAGCAGCAGGGCCTGCAGGTTGGACTGGCTGCCGCCGCTGGTGAAGATCCCGTCGGCGAGCGGGCCGAGGCCGACCCGCTGGGCGGTCCAGTCGATCAGGCGCTGCTCGATCAGCGTGCCGCCCGCGCTCTGGTCCCAGGTGTCCAGCGAGGAGTTGACCGCGGACAGCACCGCCTCGCCCAGCAGCGCCGGGATCACCACCGGGCAGTTGAGGTGGGCCAGGTAGCGGGGGTGGTGGAAGTACACCGCGTCGCGCAGGTACACGTCGTTCAGCTCGTCCAGGGCGGCGGTCGCGTCGCCCAGGGGCCGGTCGAGGTCGACCGCGTCGACCTCGAGGGCGAGGTGCTCCGGGGTGATCCCGGTGAACGGCCGGCCGGTCCCGGCGATCCGGTCGGCGACACGGGCCGCGCCCTCGGTGACCGTGCGCAGGTACCGGTCGGCCGTGGCGTTGGTGAGCAGGTGCTCGCGGGCAGCGGGCAGCATGGGGTCTTCCTCCGGGGGTTGCGAGGGGTCAGGCGGAAGCGGCCGGGTTCGGCTGGACGGCGGCGGGCGTGCGGGCGGGTGCGAACCGGCCCTGGTGCCGGAGGCCGAGCAGCACGCCCAGGCCCAGCAGCACGATCGAGCCGAGGGCCACGGCGGGGTAGCCGAACCAGGCGGCGGCGGTCAGGCCGATCGACGACGACACGAAGGAGCAGGCGAGTCCGACCGACGACAGCACCGTGAAGTCCGTGCCGGCGCTGTGCGGCCGCGAGTAGTCCATGTTCACGGTGTAGATCACGACGTTGACCCCGGTGTAGGCGGCCATGAAGGCGCTGAGCGCGACGATCGTGCCGGTGGCCGGCGCCTGGCCCGACAGCAGCGGCAGCAGGCCCGCGGTCGCCGCCGCGAGCAGGGCGCCGCCGGCGACCAGGACCCGGGCGCGGCCGACGCGGCTGACGAAGCCGCCCGCGACGAGCCCGGCCACGATCGCCGGGATGCTGACCACGACGCCGGTGACGATCCCGATGCGGCTCTCGGACCAGCCCGCGTCCACCAGCGCCGGGGTGACCAGGGCCCAGGCCGCGCCGGAGCCGACGTAGATCAGGGTGACCACCGCGAACGTCCACCGGCGGCAGCCCGGCTGGGCGAAGACCGACAGCAGCGCCCGGTACGCCGTACCCAGCCCCGGCGCCCGGTCGGTGCGCGGCTCCTCCCGGAACCGCCACACCGTGATCAGGCCGAGCGCGGTCAGCGCGGCCAGCAGCAGGACCGCCGCCGTCCATCCGCCCCGGTCGTAGACGACCAGGCAGAGGCCGCCGCCGAGCACCGTGCCCAGCGACACGCCCGCGAGCTGCACACCGTTGCCCGAACCGCGGTCGGACTCGGCGAGCAGCCGTACCGCGATCGCGTCGACGGCGATGTCCTGGGTGGCCGACAGCAGCACGTAGGCGGCGCAGACCAGCACGAGCGGGCCGAGGTTCCCGCCGGAGGGGTCGAACGGCAGCAGCGCCAGGAGGGTGAGGACCAGGCCGGACTGCAGGATGAGCAGCCAGGACCGGTAGTGGCCGCGCGCCTGCGAGCCGAACCGGTCGAGCAGCGGCGCCCAGAGCACCTTGAGCGGCCAGACCAGGCCGATCAGCGTCAGCGCGCCCAGCGTCGCCAGCGAGGTGCCGCCGTCGCGCAGGATGGCGATCAGTCCGATGGAGACGAAGCCCACCCCGATGTACTGGGTGGTGTACAGGCTCAGCAGGATCCCGTTGCGGCGCATCAGCGGGCGCTCCAGTAGGCGAGCGAGGAGATCCGGTCCTTGCCGACGCCGAGTTCCCGCCGCAGGTGCCGGGTGAGCGTGCGGGTGCTGGCGGCCTCGCAGGCGATCCAGTAGTACGCCGCGGGCGCGGCCGGCACCGCGGCGCGGACGGTGTCGACCAGCAGCAGGCCGTCGTCCCGGCGCGGGAGCCACGTCACCGTGTGGTGATCCCGGGCGCGTACCGGCAGCGCCCGCTCGTCGTCGTGGGCGTACTCCAGCCAGACGGTGGCGGCGACGTCGGGCGCCGAGTCCAGCAGGCTGTTGATCGCCGGCAGCGACGCCGCGTCGCCGACGGCGTAGAGGTGCTCGGGTCCGGGATCCGGCCAGGTGAAGGCCGTGCCCTGCACGGTCGCCTCGATCGTGTCGCCGGCGGCGGCCGCGGTGGCCCACCGGGCCGCGCACCCGTCGTGCAGGGCGAACTCGAGACTGAACCGTCCGGCCTCCGGGTCGGGGTCGACCAGGGTGTACGCCCGCTGGTGCGGCCGCCCGCCGTTGTCGAACCAGAGCCGGATCCACATCGTCGGGTGGACGCCGCACGCGTTGAGCAACCCACCGTCGTCAACGTGCAGACGGTGGTAGCGCCCGCCGACCGGCTCGGCCCCGAGCACCGTCAGCCGGAAATTCCGGCCGCCGAGTGCCCTGAGGACCAATGCCTCCCAATTAGCCACGTTTCCTCCGGTAAGGTCATCCTTAGTAAGGAGAGGGTAACCTAAGGAGGATCACATGCGGAGGGGTGCCACCCATCGGGATCAGTGGGGCATTCCGCGCATGTGGGGTGACACCGTCGACGACCTGGCCTACGCGCAGGGGTTCACGGCCGTCACCGACCGCGCCTGGCAGGTGCAGACCGAGAAATGGCGCTCCGAGGGCCGCCTCGCCGAACGGCTGGGCCCCGAACACGTCCCCTGGGACCGGTTCGCCCGGCGGGCCCGGCTGGACGACACCGCCCGCCGCTGCTTCCAGCGGTTGCTCCCGGAGACCAGGCGCTGGATCGAGGCCTACGTGGACGGCGTCAACGACGCCCTGCCGCACGCCGACGCCCCGGAGTTCGGCGCGACCGGATGCGCTCCCGACCCGTGGCGGCCCTGGTCCCCGCTCGGCGTCTTCCTCGTCCAGCACATCCTCTTCTCCACCTTCCCGAACAAGCTGTGGCGCGCCCACGTCAGCGCCACCCTGGGACCCGGGGCCCACGGCCTGTTCGCCATGGAGGGACCGGCCGGCGCGGGCAGCAACGCCTGGGCGGTGGCGGGGGACCCGGCCGCCGGACGGCCCGCCGTGATCGCCGGCGACCCGCACCGCGTACTCGAACTGCCGGGGATCTACCAGCAGGTCCGCCTCGCCTGTCCCGAGTTCGACGTGGCCGGGCTGGCCTTCCCGGGGGTTCCGGGCGTGCCGCACTTCGGCCACGCCGGCCCGGTCGCCTGGGCCGTCACCAACGCGATGGCCGACTACCAGGACCTCTACCGCGAACGGCTGCGCCGCCGCGGCGGGCGGATCGAGGCCCGGGAGGCGGACGGCTGGAGCGCCGTGCCCCACCACGTCGAGCGGATCGCGGTCCGCGGCGGCGACCCGGTCGAGGTCGAGATCGTCGAAACGGCGCGCGGTCCGGTCATCGACGTCGACCGGACCACCGGCGAGGCGATCAGCCTGCGCACGCCCGCCCGCGTCGACGGCGAGCTGGGCTTCGACGCGCTGCTGCCGCTGCTGCGCGCCCGCCGCGCCGGCGACGTCGCCGAGGCCCTGCGCGACTGGGTGGAGCCGGTCAACAGCGTCCTCGTCGCCGACGACACCGGCACGGTGCTGCGCCTGGTCGCCGGCCGGGTGCCGGTCCGCGACGACCGCTGCCGTGCCGAGCCGGTCCCGGGCTGGGACCCCCGCTACCGCTGGCGGGCCGGGTACGCCCCGATGCCGTCCGCCGCCGTGCCGGACGTCGAGGTGCACGCCAACGACCGCCGCGAGGGGGACACCGCGGAGCTCGGCGGCGACTTCGCTCCGCCGCACCGCGCCCGCCGCATCCGGGCACTCCTGGCCGGCGGCACGCCCGCCGAAGCCGTGCACACCGACACGTCCGTCGACCCCGCCGCCCTGCTGGGCCTGCTCCGGCGGCTGCCCGCGCAGCGGCTGAGCCCGGCCGGGGCGGCCCTGCGCGAGCGGCTCCTCGCCTGGAACGGCCGCATGGACGCCGGCAGCGCCGACGCCGGCGCGTTCGCCGCCTGGCGGGCCGCCCTCGCCCGGCGGCTGGCGGACGAACCCGCTCTGCGGCCGCTGCGGGCACCGAGCGCCTTCGACGAGCTCTTCGCCCCGTGGACCGACCCGGCCACGCGCGTGGGCCTGGCGCTCGACGGCCTGGTCACCGGACTGCCGAGGCTGGGCGGTGACCCGCTGCCGCCGGCCGCGGCGGCGCTCGACGAGGTGGCGGCCGGCCCGGAGCCGGGCACCTGGGGCGAGCGCCACCTGCTGCACCCGGTGCACCTCGGCGCCGATCCGGCGGCGGGCGCCGCCGTCGCGGCCCTGCGCTCCCGCACCCGGCTCGCCGGCGACAACGACGCGGTGCTGGCCACCAGCAGCGTGCCCGGGGTCTCCGACGCCTGCTGGCGCGGGCCCGTCGCCCGCTACGTCTGGCAGGCGGGCGACCGGTCCGCCAGCCGGTGGATCGTCCCGTTCGGAGCGTCCGGCCGCGCCGGCGACCCGCATTTCCTCGACCAGTCGGCGCACTGGGCCGCCGGCGAACTCATCCCCGTGGAAGGAGACCCGACGATGGCCGTGGTCGTGTACGAAGAGGACCTGCCCGGCATGGGCCGGTTCAGCCTGACCGTGCTGGACCCGAAGACGGACGCCGAACTGGTGCACGGCTGGGTCACCCAGCCCCGCGCCGCGTTCTGGGGCATGCTCGACCACTCCGTCGAGCGGGTCCGGGAGATCTACGAGCTGGTCGACAGCCTGCCCACGCACCACGCCTTCCTGATGCGGCTCGACGACCGGCCGATCGGGCTGTTCCAGAGCTACGAGCCGGACGCCGACCCGGTCGGCGAGCGCTACGAGGTGCAGCCCGGCGACGTCGGCATGCACCTGCTGCTCATGCCCGGCCAGCAGCCGCCCTCCGGCCTGACCGCGGCGGTGGGCTCGGCCCTGGGCCGGTTCCTGTTCCGCGACCCCGAGGCGCGGCGCCTGGTCGTCGAGCCCGACGTCCGCAACGAGCGGGCCCTGAACCGGCTGAAGATGTCCGGCTTCACCTTCGAGGACGAGATCGACATGCCGACCAAGCGGGCGCAGCTGGCGTTCCTCACGCGCGAGCGGTTCACCGAGCTGTTCGGCGACCCCGCGGCCGCCCGGCGCACGGAGTCCTCGACCCCGTAGCCGCCGGTGCTGCCGACGGCCCATGGCGGTTCAGATCGCGGGCCGGTCCGCCGCCGCCCGTGCCCGGCGGCCGACGGCGCTCAGCTCTGCGTGGAGATGCAGAACGGGTGGCCGGCCGGGTCCAGCAAGACCCTCCGCTGCTCGGGATGGGGCTGGACCGGGGGCTCCACGGCGCCCAGGGCCAGCATCCGCGCCTGAGCCGCCTCCAGGTCGTCGACGCCCAGTTCCATGTGCGCCTGCTTCCCCTGGGAAGGGTCCGGCCAGGTCGGACGCCGGTAGTCGGCGACCCGGATGAAACCCAGCCCCGGTGAACCCTCCCGGCCGAGCAGGACGAAGTCGTCGCTGGAGTAGACGACGGGCAGGCCGAGAGCCTCGCCGTAGAAACGGGCCAGCTCGGCGGGGTCCGGGCAGTCGAAGTCGACGGACAGCAAACGGATCGCAGGCGCGGCTGCGGGTGCAGTGCTCATGGAGGGGACCCTAGGACGGGACCAGGACAGATTCGGTCCTGGTCATGGGGAACACTACGAGATGTGATCAGCACCTCCGCCCGCCTGCTGCGACTGGTCTCGCTGCTGCCCACCCGGCCGGTCTGGACCTGCCACGAGCTGGCCGAGCGGATGGCGGTCACCGGACGCACGGTGCGGCGGGACATCGCCCGGCTGCGGGACCTCGGCTACTGCATCGAGTCCGATCCCGGGCCCTGGGGCGGGTACCGCCTCGGCGGGGGCACCCGGGTGCCGCCGCTGCTCCTCGACGACGAGGAGGCGCTCGCCGTGGCCGTCGCACTGCGCGAGGCCGCGCTCAGCGGCGTCCTCGGCGGCGACCAGGCGGCGGTGTCGGCGCTGCTGAAACTGCGGCAGGTCCTGCCGCCCCGGATCGCCGACCGGCTGGGCGAGATGGACGCCACCTTCGTGCACACCCCCCGGCCCGAGGGGAGCCGGATCTCCCCCGGCATGCTGCTGGAACTGGCCGCCGCCTGTCGCCGCGGCGAGCGCACCCGTCTGTCGTACCGCGACCATGCGGGCAGGGACAGTGTCCGGGAGGTCGACCCCTACCGCCTGGTGTACACGGGCCTGCGCTGGTATTTCGTCGCCCGGGACGTGGCCGGGGACCAGTGGCGGACGTTCCGGGCCGACCGGGTGGTGCGAGCGGAGCCGACCGGCCGGCCGGCCGAGCTCGTCGACCCGCCCGACCCGGCCCTCCTCGTCTCCCGAGGCATCGCGAGCGTCGTCTACCCCCTGTACGGGCGGGTGCGGCTCCCGCACCCCATGGACCAGGCCCTGCGGTTGATCCCGCCGACGATCGGCACCCACCACCCGGACGGGCCCGATGCCACCATCGTCGAGATCGGCGCCAACGACGCCGACCAGCTCGCCCGGTACCTCCTCGGCCTGGGTACCCCGCTGCGGGTCCTCTCCCCGGACGGCGTCCGGGAGGCTCTGCTGCGCCGTACCCGGGAACTGTCCGAGGACAACGGGGGCGGCCGGTCCTCGCCGTAGGCGTCGCGCCGGGACATGGGGCCCGAGCCCCCGGCGGGTGCCACCGCACCCGCCGGGAACGAACCGGCCGAACGGTCGTGCTCACCGGCGCCGCCGGACGGGTGGGGTCCGTGCCGCGGGAGCCGGCGGGTCGGTTCCCTCCGCTTCCTCGTCCGTGACCGGGATGCCAGGCCGGCCAGCGCATGCGGCGCGGTTTCCGACGGCGGGGCGGAGTCAGGCGACGGCGCGGTGCGCCGCCTCGCAGACGCGGGCGAGGGTGAGGGGGCCGGTGGAGCGGCGGACGGCGGTGATGAAGTCGGATTCGGACTCGACGGGGAGGATGCGGGCCACGGCGGAGAGCATGCGGACGGCGGACAGGGAGTCGCCGCCGTGGGCGAAGAACTCGGAGTCGGGATGCAGAGCGGTGAGGCGCACGCCGAGGATGTCGGCCCAGATGCGCTGGATGCGGGCGGGCACCGACTCGGCGGCCGCCGGAGGCTCTGGGTCGGGACCGGGACCGAGGGGGACGGGCAGGCGGGAGCGGTCGAGTTTGCCGTTTCCGTTGAGGGGGAGGGCGGGGAGCTGGTGGACGGTGGCCGGGATCATGTATGAGGGAAGGCGTTCGGCGAGGTGGGCGCGTAGCACCGCCGGGTCGATGGTGGTGTCGGAGACCACGAAGGCGGCCAGGGCGTGATCTGACCCGTTGCGTCGGTGGGCGACGACGGCGGCCTGGCGGACGGCGGGGTGGCGTTCGATCGCCAAGCGGACCTCGTTGGGTTCGATGCGGTATCCGCGGATCTTGACCTGGTCGTCGACGCGACCGTGGAAGACGAGAGTGCCGTCGGGCAGGGCGTGTGCCAGATCGCCTGTACGGTAGGCGCGTTCGCCGCCGTCGAGGACGACGAACCGTTCTGCGGTCAGGTCCGGCTGGCCGAGATAGTCGCGGGCCACCTGCGGGCCGCCGAAGTACAGCTCGCCGATCTCACCGGGAGCAACCGGGTTGCGGTCGGCGTCGAGGAGGAAGACGGGAGTGCCGGCGGAAGGGCGTCCGATGGGGACGGGGCCGCCGGCCGGGTCGATCTCCGGCCCGAGCGTGTGGTTGGTGCAGGTCAAGGTCACCTCGGCGGGGCCGTAGCTGTTGACCATCAGCGTGTCCGGGCCGAAGAACCGTCGGGCCTCGGCGGCGAGCGGGGCGTTCAGCTGCTCACCCGCGAAGATCAATGTCCGGATCGGGGCGGGCTCGAAGCCCAGGCTCACGATCACCTCGGCCAGGCTGGGGGTGAGCAGGACCGTGTCGGCCCCGGACGTGGTGAGCATGCCGCGGATGGTGACGGGGTCCAGCTCGTCGGGTACCAGCACCAGGGACCCGCCGCTGAGGTGGGCGGCGAAGAACGCGATGCACGCCAGGTCGGCGGCGGGGGTGTGGTAGTGGCAGTACTTCGTGCCGGGGCCGAGCCGGTACCACTCCTTCGCCGAGGCGTACCAGTTCGCCACACCGGCGTGCGTGACGCGGACGCCCTTCGGCAGCCCGGTCGAGCCGGAGGT
This sequence comes from Planomonospora alba, assembly GCF_039534085.1. Lineage (NCBI taxonomy): Bacteria > Bacillati > Actinomycetota > Actinomycetes > Streptosporangiales > Streptosporangiaceae > Planomonospora > Planomonospora alba. The sequence continues at coordinate 33,030 of NZ_BAAAUT010000025.1, read as the reverse complement.
GTAGACGACGTACGCCGTGTCCGACGGATCGACCGCCACCGGGACGGGTTCCGCGGCCGCCTCCGCGAACTCCTCGAGCACGATGGGTTCCGCGGTGTCGCCGACGATCTCCAGATGGCGGCGCTCCACCAGGCAGTGGCGTGTCCCGGAGCGGCGGAGCGTCTCCCGGATCCTCTCCACCGGATGGCTCGGGTCGAGGGGGAGGAAGGCGGCTCCCGCCAGCAGCGCCGCCCACTGGGCGACGACTCCTCCCGGCGTCCGCCCCGCGAGGACGGCGACCACGTCTCCGGGGCGTACGCCGAGCCCGAGCAGTTCGGCGGCGACGGCATCGGCACGGGCGGCCAGTTCCCGATAGGTCAGCTCCCCCTCGGGACCCCGGACGGCGATCGCGTCCGGCGCCGCCGCGACCCGATCCCGGAAGAGCGTGACCGCGGTGGCGCCGGGGGCCTCGGCGGGCGATCCGGCGGGACTCCGCCTCCCCGCGCCGTCCCCGGCGTCCGGGACCGCGCCCTCCAGTTCCGCCACGATCTCGTCCAGCAGGCGGTCCAGCCGTTCCGGGATGCCGCGGCCGTTGCGCACCGACACCGCGAGTTCGAGCACCGAATCCGTCTCCACCAGCATGAACCCCAGCGGGATCATCATGGTGTGCACCGGGATGATCCGGAACGAGGTCGCCGTGAACTCCGGCCCGGACAGTTCACCGAGATCGACCCGGCCGATATGGGAGATGAGCCCGGACACCACATTGCGCCCGAAGTGCGCGCCCAGCCGGCGCATCCCCCGCTGGATCGTCCTCGACAGCACCGCAGGGGCCTCGGCCAGTCCGGCGCTCGCCATCTCGTTCAGCTCGCGCCGCTCCAGCAGCCCGGTCAGCAACTGGTCGTTGATCTCCCACCACCGCTGTCCCGGTGTCGCATCGAGGAACAGCGGCAGCGACAGGTTGGCCGTGGAACGCAGGCCGGGATCGTGGCGGCGCAGATCGATGGGGATCATGAAGCGTGAGGGGGTCGCGCTGTGGCGGGCGAGGACGGCCGCGATCCGTGCCACCGCGGCCGGGGGTGCGGCGCGGACGGTGCGCAGCCGGGTGAGGTAGGCGGGCTCGCCGCGTACCGGTGCCCCGTGGCCGAGGGCGGAGGAGAACCTCGGAGCCAGCGGTGTGGGTGAGCCTTTCGCGCCCAGGCGCGCCACCAGGTCGTGGTCGGCGGTCGGGTCCGGCGCGCCCAGCGGCTCCTCCCCGCGCAGCGCCCGGAAGACGTCGGTCACCCACATGGCCAGACCCCGCCCGTCCATCACACCGTGAAAGGCGCGGAACACCACGGTGACGGGATAACCGGGGAGCAGCACGACTTCGACGGTCGGCTCGGGGCCGTCGCCCGCAGCGCCGATCGCACCCGTCAGCACCGGATCGCCGTGCGGGTGCGAGTAGTCCAGAGAACGTCCGGTCACCACTTCGACGCTCGGCGGGACACCGCTGTCGACCCAGTCCTTCCCCGACCGGGTCAGACGCGACCCCGGACTGCACGCCGAGGCCACGGACACCGCGTCACGAAGGGCCGCGGCCGAAATCGCGCCGATGCCCTCGACCACGTACTGGATGGCATACGGCGGCGCCAGGTCCCGCATGGAGAAGCACATCAGCTCGGTCGCGGAGATCGGTCTGCGGAAATCGGTTTCGGTGCTCATGGATTCCTCATGGCAAGGGGGCGGTGACATCGGCGGCGCTCACGCGGAGCGGGCCTCGGTTCCCGTGACGAGGGTGTGCAGCCGGGCGGGGCTGGTGGGGCCCAGCAGGGTGCGGATGGGGATGGTGTGACCGAACGCCGCTTTTATCTTGGTACGCAGCTCCACGGCGAGCAGCGAATCCAGACCGAGGTCGCGCAGCCGGTCCGCGCCGCGCACGACCGACACCTCCGGGATCTTGAGGGTCTCCATGATGAGCGATTCCAGGGGGCTCGCCTCGTCGGCCGGACCGCGGTCCGCCGATCCGGCCGGCGCCGAGGAGATCTCACGGATGCCGGCCGGGCGCAGCAGACTCAGCAGCGCGTCACGCCGCAGCGTCTCATACCGTCCCCCGAACTCCGCCCAGTCGGCCGGGTAGCAGATCGGGAAACCGGTGTGCGGTGTGGTGAGGACGTTCCAGAGGAAGGCGTGGCCGTCGTCCACGCCGATCTCCCCGACCCCGGCCGGGGTGAACGAGCGGGTCGGATCGAGGTCGTGCAGCATCCCGGCCCCGGCCCAGAAACCCCACCGCACGCTCCGCACCTGCACCTGGTCGGTCGCGGCGAGGATGCCTTCCATGGCGGCGTTGGCGGCGCCGTAGTGGGCGAACTGCGGAGACGGCAGCACCGCCGACGCCGACGAGTAGGCGACCAGCATGTGCGCGCCGATGCGGCGGGAGACCTCCACGAGGTGCCGGGTGCCGTCCGTCTTCGGGGACAGGACGCGGGTCCAGTCACCGGGATCGAGATCGGCGAGCGGCCCGGTCGAGAGCCGCCCGGCGAGGTGGAAGACGAACACCTCATCGGCCTCGATCAGGGACAGCTGTTCCGTCAGCCGGTCGACCGCGGACGGTTCGCCGATGTCGCAGCGGAGGTAGCGGAACGGCGCCTCGACGCCGGGATCGTCGCGGCTTCCGACCAGGACGATCTCGCTGAACGAGCGCGCCTCCAGATCGGCGGCGAGCGCGGAGCCGAGACCGCCGCGGCCGCCGACGATCACTGCCGCGCGGCGGCGCTCGGCCGTACCCTGCCCGCGGATCGGCGCATGCCCACCGCCGTCGGAAGCGGCGAGATCGAGCAGCGCGGGCTCGGGGTCCGCAGGGGTGGTCCGATAGGCGACCGATCGCGGCCAGACACCCGCAGGCGCGAGGTGGGGCAGGGTGAACTCCGCCGACTCGCGCTCGGCGTCCCCGGAGGGCACCGCCGTGATCAGCAGGTCGACGTCGATACCGGGATCGGGTTCGTCCAGCGCGATCCCGATGCGCCGTACCGCCGTGCCGGCCGTGCCGCGCCGGGTGTCGAGTGCGGCCCGCAGCAGGGCGGCGCGGTGGGGGTCGCCCGAGACGACGAGCTCGTCACCGCTGCCCAGCCGCGCCACCGCGTCGATCCGCTGGGCGGCGTGCGCCGCCCACAGCACGTCCGGCAACCGCTGCGCCTTCCGGTACCGGTCGGGCATGGGCCGGATGCCGATGCCGCGTGGTCCGTGCCGGGGATCGGACCAGACCAGCTCCAGATCGCAGGCATGTCCCGCGTGCAGCCGCACCTCGGCGGTCCAGCGGTCGAGATGGGGCTCGGCGGGGTGCGCGTACCGCGGTCGGGGCCGCTGCGGCTGATCGGTCAGCCGCGCCACCGACAGGGCGCCCCGGCTGTCGCGGCGCAGGCGATGCTCGCCCCGCGCTGCCAGGTCGCGGATCGGCGGAAGCTCGCCGAGCGGGGCGTCGGCGGCGGCGCACACCACCGCGGCGGCAAGGGCCGGGAACTCGTACGGGAGCGACCCGGCCAGCGCGAACAGGAATCCACTGACCGCGCCGGCGAGTTCGTCCGCGGGCCGCTGCTCGGGATCGGTCACGATCACGCCGAGCGGCGCACCGGCCTCGGCGGCGGCGTGGGCCAGGCGGGTCAGCACCTGCCCGATCCCGGCGAGATGGTCGGCCAGCGTCAGCTGCGGGAGAGCGGTGGGGGTGCGCGCGTCGACGAGCAGTTCGCGACCCGGGCCCAGGCCGGAGACCAGCTCGGCGCAGACGGACTCCACCAGGTCGTGGCCGGCGCCCTGCGCGGCGGCGCGCACGGCGCCCCCGAGCGGCGAGTCGAACAGATCGACCAGGAAATGCTCGGCGCGGCCCGACGCCGCGGAGCCGGTGAAGGGCACCCAGATCCGGTGCAGTGCCGGAATGGCGGCCCGGCTCCCCAACGGGCGGATGCGCACGCCCTCGCATCGGACGACGAGCCGATTCCCGGCGTCCAGAACGGCGATGTCGAAACCGGTCCCGGAGGCGCTCGGCGCGATGATCGACCGGGTGCGCCCGCGCAGGGGGCGCCCGTAGAAGGTCATGCGGTCCACCCCTTCGAAGTAGAAGGGGCACGTGGCCTCCGCGCCGTCGGCCAGACCGTAGTGGACCGCCGCCAGGCCGTGCAGCGCCGCGTCGAACAGGGCCGGGTCGATCTCGCCGCCGATCCCGGTGGGGCTGTCGAGATCGGCGGTGACGAAGGCGTGCGAGGAGGACGCCCACAGTTCGGAGATGGAGCGGAACGGCCCGTCCCACAGATTGCCCGCCGCGGCGAAATCCCGGTAGAAGGCGTCAACCGGCAGGGGGACCAGGTTCAGCGGCAGATCGATGGTCGCCGTCGCGTCGGAGGAGCGGACCGGCGTCACGGTCGCGGTGCAGCACAGGGTGGGGGTGGCGGCGGGGTCGGTGGCGAAGTGGACCTCCACCTGGGATCCGTTGCGCGAGACGGTGAGCGCGAGGTAGTCGGTGTCGTCGATGACGATCGCCTCCACGAACCGCACCGCGTCGATGCGCACCGGCCGGTCGGCGTCTCGCAGCGAGCGGACCAGGTAGCTGAGCGTCAGCGTGCCCGGCGCCACCGTCTCACCGCGCACCCGGTGCCCGGCCAGCAACCGCAGCGGCGGTCCGCTCAGCCGGTAGGTCACCGATTCGACCGCCCGGCTCGCGGCCGGGGCGGCCGCCGCCGGGGAGGGCCGCCCGGCCGGACGGACGGGGGCGACGCGGCGCGGAGCGGGTCTCCACGTCAGCGCGGTGGCGAGCTCCGACGTCCACTGCGGCAACCGGTCCGGGCGCAGCGGGACGTTCGCCGTGAAGAGCGCGCCGATGACGGAGCGGAGGAAGTCGTCGTCCTCCACCGCGTCGGTGGTCAGGACGGTGCCGCTGAACTGGGTGCGCAGGTGCCCGGCCAGCACCGCCCGCGGCCCGATGTCGAGGATGATCTGGTAGCCGTCCTCGGCGAGTCTCGCGGCCACCGGCGGCAGATCGACGGGGGTACGCAGATTGTCGAGCCAGTGCTCCGGCGCGACCGCGGTCTTGGCGGTGGCCCCGGCCGCCGAGGTGGACGAGTAGAACGGGACGGCGGTGGTCCGGTCGCGGTCGACGGTCTCCACGGCGGGTGCGAAGACCGGGAGCGCCGGTTCGACGAACCGGCTGTGCGAGCCGAAGACGACCTCCAGCGGGCGGGCGTCGTGCCCCCGGGCGGCGGCCAGCTCGGCGACGGCGTCGAGGGCGTCGGCGGGGCAGGCCAGCACCACACAGCTCGGGCTGTTGACCACGGCCACGTCCGCCGCGGGCGGGATCCAGGCGCGGTCGCGGGCGACGTCCTCCCCGGTGATCACGATCATGCGGGTGTTGTCCGAATACGCCCGCACCGCCTCCGTGCGGGCGACCAGCAGCCGTGCGGCCACCTCCAGGTCGAGGGCGCCCGCCACGCACGCGGCCGCGATATCGCCGAAGCTGTGCCCCAGCACCGCGTCCGGCGTCACCCCGTAGTCCCGGAGCGTGAACGCGACCGCCACCTGCGAGGCCCAGGTGGCGTACGGCTGCAGCGCGGCCGGGACGGCGGTGCCGCCGTCGAGCAGCGGCTGTTCCCGCTCGGGCAGGCCGGCCCGTACCGCCGCGTAGGCGGTGTGCAGGTGGTCACGGAGGACCGGGTCGGCCGCCGTGGCGGGATCGAGCCAGTGCGCGCCGAATCCGCCGAAGGCGAAGACCACCTTCGGCGCTTCGCGCCAGAGCCCGCCGAGGAGGCCCGGGCCGGGCTCGGCCGGCGGGGCGTCCGCGCCGACCCGCCGGTGCCCCGCGGTGTGGTTGACGCGGTAGGCCAGTGCCGCGTCGACGCGGCCGGCATCGGCGGCGAGGTGAGCGGCCGGGAGCGTGACCGCCGGGGAACTGAGCCGCGGCAGCGACGGGAGCGGTCGCGGCTCGGACTCCTTCGGCGGCGGCGGTGACACGAGGACGGCATGCGCGTTGGTTCCGGTGATGCCGAACGAGCTGACGCCGATCACCGCGTCGTCCGGAAGCGGCAGCCCGCCGCCGATGTTGGCGTACACGCCGTGGCCGGTGTCCGCCAGGTCGGCCCGCAGGTCGCCGTGGACGAGCATCGGCGGCACCGTCGCGTGGTGGATGCCCAAGGCGGCGACGACCAGCCCGGCCATACCGGAGGCGGCCTCGCAGTGACCGATCCGCGTCTTCACCGACCCGACCGGCAACGGTTTCCCCCGGTCGCCGAAGACCGCGGTGAGAGCGTCGATCTCGGTCTGGTCACCGACCGTGGTGCCGGTGCCGTGCGCCTCCACGTAGTCGACGTCGTCCGGGGAACGTCCGGCCAGCGTGAGGGCGCGGCGGATGACGTCCGCCTGGCCGTCCGCCGACGGGGTGGGCAGCGACCCGCTGCGCCCGCCGTCGTTGCCGGTGGCGATCCCCTCGATCACCGCGTAGATCCGATCCCCCTCGGCCAGCGCGTCCTCCAGGGGCCGCAGGACCACCGCGGCGAAACCGTCGCTGCGGACGAATCCGTCGGCGCGGGTGGTGCCGAACTTGCAGCGCCCGTCGGAGGCGAGCATGCCCGACCGGTAGAACGACAGCGTCTCGTACGGGTCGAGCACCAGGTTGGTGGCGGCGGCGATGGCGATCGAGCAGGTGCCGAGCAGGATGTTGTCGATCGCGATGGCGACGGCCGCCAGTCCCGACGAGCAGGCGGTGTCGATGGTGAGGGACGGGCCGGTCAGGCCGAACACGTGCGACAACCGGCCGGACAGGCCGCTGCCGGTGTTGCCGACATTGCTCATGGCGTCCAGGCCCGCGTCCTGGCGGGCGCTGAGCCAGTAGTCGCGGGTGATGCATCCGCTCACCACGGCGGTGCTGTGACGCTGCAGGTAGTCGAGGGTGAATCCGGCGTCGCCCACGGCCTCGAACGCCGTCTCCAGCAGGATCCGCTGCTGAGGGTCCATCACCTCGGCCTCGCGGGCCGAGATGCCGAAAGCCGGGTAGTCGAACTCATCCCAGCCTTCCACGAATCCACCGGTACGGCAGACCGCGTCGAAACGGGGATCGGTGATGCGGTGGTCGGCGAGGAAGCGCACGCGGCTCACCGGGGCGGCACCGATCTCGTCCTCCTGCCGCTGGAGCATGCGCCAGACCCCGGCGGGCCCGCGCCCGCCCGGCAGCCGCGCGCCGATGCCGACTATGGCGATGCGTCGATCCATGAGGTCAGTCACTTCCGTTCGGTGGCAGCGGATTCCGCGGGCGGCGCGGCACTGCCGTCGTCGAACAACGCCTGCCCGGGGCAGCAGCTGACGGCGTGCCGTAGCAGCACCGGGTCGGCGGTGCGGGCGGCGCCGGTGTCGATGACCACGAGCCCGGTGTCGTCCTGCTGGAACACCACCGGGTCGATCAGCACGCACATGCCCGCACCGCAGCAGCGGGTCCGGTCGGCCTGGATCATGCCTGTCGCGTGCCGGCCCGCCGTACGAGCAGCCGGGTCAGGCCGTGGACGATGGTGTCGGACTTCATCTCGTAGGAGTCGAGCGTGAAGCCGCTGTACCGCTCCAGGAAGACCCGGAGCGCCACGGTGATCTCGACCCGCGCCAGTTGCTGCGCCACGCACTGGTGGACCCCGAAACCGAAGGCCAGATGCCCGCGGTCGCGGCGGGTGACGTCGAGCCGGTACGGGTCGGGGAACCGCCGGCTGTCGAAATTGGCCGCGGGCAGCGAAATCGTGATCGTCTCGCCCGGCCGGATCGTCACCCCGCCCAGCTCGACCTCCTGGACCGCGGCGCGGGAGATGCCGTACTGGATGATCGAGAAGAACCGCAGGAACTCTTCCATGGCGTCGGCGACCGCGGTGTCGGACCCGCTGATCGCCGCGGCCGTCTCCGGGTTCTCCAGCAGGTACAGGTAACTCAGCGCGATCATGTTCGTGGTGGTCTCATGACCGGCCGTGTAGAGCTGGAAGGCGATGCTGGTGATCTCGTCGTGGGACAACCGCCCGTCGTCGATCATGTTCTTGATGAACCCGGGAGCGCCGTCCTGCCGGCGCCGCGTCACCACCGCGCCCAGCTCGTCGAAGATCGTGTTGAACATCCGCCGTACCTCGTCGGCGGTGGAGTCCAGCGACAGCATCCGCTCCAGGCAGTCGGCGAGGGTGTGGCTGACAGCCTCCTCGACGCCCAGCAGCTCGGTGATGACCAGGGCGGGCAGGGGCGAGGCGACCTCCGAGACCAGGTCGATCCGCTCGCCGGCACCGGCGTCGAACAGGGTCCGCGCCCGTTCGGTGATGCTCGCCTGCAGCTGCCGCATCTCGCCCAGCCGCAGCGCCGCGGCAACGATGCGCCGGTAGTGGGTGTGCTCCGGCGGGTCCATGCCGACGAACATGCCCGGTCGCTCCTCCGGCGGCTGGCCGTCGCCGATGGCCTCGTGGATGGCCGAGTGCCGCAGGTCGGGGCGGGAGCTGAACTCCGGCATGGTCAGCACCTTGCGGCACAGATCGAAGTCGGTGACGATCCAGCCGATGTGGCCGTCGGCGTACCGCAGCCGGTGGATCGGCCCGGCGGCGGCCATGTCCATGAGCCCGGTCGGCAGCGCGAACACCGAGGTCCGGCCGCGCGGAATGGTGGGAAGGGCGTCCGCGGACTCGGCGAGGCCCTCGGATAGTTCGGTCATTTCCGTTCCCCGATCTCGGTGAGTGCGTGCGCCAGCGCGTCGACGATCCGGCGCACGTCGGTGGGTACGTAGTCGGCTGGGTCCGCGATGAGGGTGATGTCGACGTCCTGCGTCGCCGGGCTCTCGTTCACGGCGATCATCGGCAGCGCGGGAATCGAGGACTCCGGCAGCACGAGCACCTTCCGCGCGTCGGCCAGGCGCGGGAACCGCCGCGCCGCGCCGCGCGCGTTCGACACCACGAGCTGGGCGGGCGCGTTGTGCTCCGGCAGGTACAGGCGGCCGTCGCGGAACGGCGCCGCCGGGGTCTCCGCTTCCAGCCGATCCATGAGTTCGGCGTCGCAGGCCCGTGCCACCTCCAGGAGCTCGGCCGGGGTGCGGGCCGAACGCGGCACCGGCACCAGCGCGCCGTGGCTGCAGTTGCCGATGGCGCGCGGGGGAGTCCGTTCCATCCGCCCGGGTTCGATGAACACCCGGCAGTCCACCGGAACGCCCACCACCACCCGGTCGGAGTGGCCGGGGACGAACGGTGCGACGGCCGTGGCGATCACCGCGGTCAGCGAGGTGGACGCGGCGTCGCAGGCGCCGTCGATGTCCCGCACCTGCTCTGCGGGCAGACGCAGGGTCACCGGCTGCGCGGGTTTGAGCGGCGCCGAGGGGGCCTGGCTGTAGAAGAGCCGGGTCCGGCGGACCGCGTCGGCGGACTGCGCTTCGCCGAACACCGCCTCGGCCGGGATCGGCCAGTCCCGCGCGACCTGCGGAGGCATCGAATCCGCCTCGGGGCGGATGCCGAGCAGGCCGAGCAGGTGATCGACCACGGACAGGATGCCCGTGACATCGCAGAGCGCGTGGTGCAGCCGTCCGGTGACGCGGATGGCCTCCGGGCGGGAGGCCTCGACGGCGAACGCCGACAGCGCGGTGTGGGCGCGGGCGCCGTACGCGGTCGTCTCGACGGCCGGCGCCGCGGCCGCCTCGAACGCGAAACCGTCCGGCGTGCGGGTGATCCGGGCTGCGAGCCGCGGGAAGGCCGCGTACATCCGCGCCAGTCCGGCCGCCGCCGCGGCGGGTGTCACCGGCGCGCGCACCTCGACCTCGAATCCGGTCTGCCAGTCGAGGAAGGCGTGGAAGACCTCGCTCGGCTCCAGAAGGCGGGTCATGCCGGGTCCCCCACCGGCTCGGGCCACAACCGCTCGATCGTCGCGCCGACGGCCCCCGGGATGATGGTGGCCAAGGGCCGACCGTCCGGGTGCTGCGCCGTCGCCGAATCGATGCGCACCGCCGTCAGCATCTCCGCGACGACGATCCACATCATCTGCCAGGCGTACTGCTCGCCCACGCAGTGCCGGGGACCGAGACCGAAGGGCGTGTAGGAGCCCTTGGGAACCGGGCAGCGGCCGGCGCCGAACGTCTCCGGCTCGAAGGCAGCCCCGGCCGGGAACCAGGTACGGTCCCGGTGCATGGCCCAGGGGCTGTACATCACCTCGGTTCCCGCGGGCAGCGCGACACCGCGGATCTCGGTGTCGCGGACCGTGCGCCGGGAGATGACCAGGATCGGCTGGCGGCAGCGCAGCAGCTCCGACAACGTCTGCTTGAGCAGCGGCGTCTCCGACAGGTCCGGGCCGTAGGCGGCGCCGCGACGCCGCGCCTCGGACAGCTCGCTGCGCAGCGCGTCCTGCAACGACTGGTCGCGGGCCAGTTCCATGGTGAGCCAGGACAGGGCGGTGGCCGCCGTCTCCGCGCCGGCCATGGTCACCGCGACGATCTGGTCGGCCATCTCAGTGGCGGTCAGCGGCGATCCGTCGTCGTGGCGCACCGACCGCATGACCGAGATGAGGTCGAGACGGTCCGCCTCAGCCGTGCCCGACGACTCCATCGCCGACGTGATGGCCGCGCGCAACCGGTCCATGGCGCTGTCGTGCAGGCGGTTCCGCCTGGTGGGGATGCGCAGGTACCAACCGGGGACCACGGTGCGGAACATGATCGCCTCGAGCGTCAGCGCGAGCCACTCGTGGATGCGGTCGAACTTCTCGTGATCGATCTCGGTGCCGAACATGGTGGCGGCCAGGATCTTGAACGTCATCCGGTGCAGGGCCGCGTCGATGTCGAGCGTGGCGTTCCAGCCGGACAGCTCCTCCCGCACGACCTCCGTCATCAGCCCGGACAGCCCGACCACGTGCTCGCGTTTGAAGAAGCGGTCCAGATAGCCGCGCTGCCTGCGGTGTTCGGCGCCGTTGGCGAGCACGACGCCGTTACCCGCCAACCGCCGGACCCGGTCGTAGAACACGCCTTTCTCGAAGTCACCGCGCCGGTCCACGAGCATGTCGTTTATCAGCAGCGGGTCGGCGATGAAGACGAAGTTCTTGCCCAGCGCGGTGAACACATGGATGTCGGCGGAGGAATTCTGCGCCGTCACATAGGCCAGCGGATCGCGGGCCAGCCGCCACAGCTGCCGCACCAGACCGAAACCGTGGTGCACGCGGGTGGTGTGCCCGGCCGTGCGGTCATGCCAGCCCTTCGGCGATGAGGGCGGCGTAGGTCTTGTCGGTGAAGACGGTGCTGCCTTGCTGAAGCTGAACGACCTGAGGATACCGGCCATCCCACTGGTGCCTTTCTCCGTTGTATCGCGTGGTGCGGTAGGACCACTCGACGTTGCCGCACATCATGTGCCACAGCAGTCCGCCGTAGACGCTCACCGCGTGCTCGCGTCCCAGTGCGGCGACCGTCTCGTGCAGGGCCCGCCGGAAAGCGATCTCGTTGCGCTGGACCTCGAGCCCCACCCGGTCGAATGCCTCCTGGACCGAACGGTTCTCACTGAGGATCAGGGTGGCGACGGCGTTCACGGCGTCGTCGGCGTCGGCTTCGGCGCGGAACGAGAACAGGTCGTTGGCCAGCGCGATGTGATCGAGGGCGTGGGAGAGCAGCCGTTCGCGATACGCCGAGCCGTCCACCGTCTCCGCCGCGAACGGCGGTGCCAGCGACGCGCCGAGCGCGAAGTACATGCCCATGCCGACGCTGTTGCGCCGCATCCGCAGGTAGGTGTCGAAGTCGTAGACCTCGGCGGAGTTCCGGTAATGGACCTCTTCGACGCACCCGATGAAGAAGCGCTCCACCTCCCGGTGGAAGTCGTCCCACACCTCGGGCGTCAGATAGGTCCGCAGAGTGGACAGGCAGTCGTGCAGCGGCTTGAACCAGATGGCGAGTTCCTCGTTGGCCGGGGAGTCCACCCGGTTCCCTTCGAACAGCACATCGATGGCGGCCTTCATCTCGGCCACGTACACCGGGTCGCTGCCGAGCCGGTCCTTGTCCACCAGCGCGTTGTCGAGGATCGACAGGTATTCGGTGTACCGCGCCGCGGCGACGAGGAACTCATAGGGCGCGGTGGGCAGGACCAGCGCGGTCCACAGCGACGCGCGCTCCTCCAGCAGCGTGGTCAGCTCCGCGGGCGGCAGGAGGTCGGCCAAGCCCTGCCGGCACCACTCATGGCTGTCCTTGACGACCTGGTCGTTGTCAGGGCGTTCCAGCGCGGGCACGCAGTGTTCGAAACTCGGTAGCAGCACATGGGTGCCTGCCAGAGTGCGGGTGAAATTCACTGCCATGGTGTCAGGCGCTCTCATTCAGGAGGGCTGGGATCTGGAAGCGGGGGCTCAATTCGTTCTCGATCCGATCGACCGTGTGCTCACGGAATCCGGCGTCACGCAGCAGTGACCGGGCCTGCTCCATGAGCTCGCGGAGTTCGTCGGATATGTGGGCGGTGTGGGCGTCGACCAGCCGTCTGTACTGTTCGAGATCGTGCTCGGTGCAGTCACCGCGACCGTAGATCTGCGCCAGCGTCGCCCGCTGCGCCGGTGTGCAGTGCGTGGCGACGATGTGGTGCAGCACGGTGGCCTTGCCCGCCTTCAGGTCGTCCAGCGGGCTCTTGCCGGTCACGGCGGACTCGCCGTACACCTCGACCAGGTCGTCGAGCAGCTGGAACGCCTCTCCGAAGGCCGACCCCGCGGCGATGAGCAGCGGTATCGCATCCGCGTCGGCGTCCGCGCAGTGGGCCGCCAGGATCATGGGCGCGATCACGGTGTACCAGCCGGTCTTGTTCACCGACATCTCCGCGACGGCGGTGCGGTCGGCCCGGACCCGGTGGTGCTGCAGCACCGAGTCCTGGAACTCGCCGACCACGGTCCGCAACTGCATCTCCTGGAAGAACCGCGCCACCCGATCCCGGGCCGGCGCCGGGACGCGGTCGATCGCGCGGGCGGTCAGCACCAGCAGCACGTCACCACCCAGCAGCCCGGCCGCGATGCCGAGCCGGGTCGACGAGATCGACGACGGTTCCCGCCCGCCGGGATCCGCCCCGCCCCAGCCGATGTGGAAGGCCGGATGGTTCCGCCGGATGGGACTGTCGTCGATGATGTCGTCGTGGATCAGCGCGGCCGCGTGGAACAGCTCCAGCGCGGCGCAGGCATGGCCGAGCGCCGTGACGGTCGCCTCGTCGGTGCGGCGGTACCCGTCGAGGACGTGCGCCGCCACCCGGGTGCGCCGCATGCTGCCGAACCGCATGACGTAGTCGGACAGTCGCTGCGTGAATGCGGACACGCCGGTGCCGCTGGACCGCGAGCCGGCTGTCAGAACGGCGAACTCGTCCAGCAGCGCCGCCACATCCGTCCGGACGCGATCGACCAGTCGCGCGGCGGTGGAGGTCATCGCGAGACCATCCTGCGTAACCGCATCGGCAGGTTGCCCGGTACCAGGGCGCCCATGGCCGCGGGCGGCACCTGCTGGCCCGGCTGCAGCGACAGTTCGTAGCGTTTGAGGATGTTGACGATCGCGATGGAGATCTCAACCCACGCGAAGTGCTCGCCGATGCAATTGCGTATCCCGGCGCCGAACGGCAGGAAGGCGGTGCGCGGATACTTCTTGGCGTCGTCGATCCACCGGTGCGGCCGGAACTCGTCGGGCTCGTCGTAGACGCTCTCGTCCCGCTGGATGGCGTAGACGGAGTAGAAGACCTGCGTGCCGGGCGGCAGCTCGTAACCCCCCAGGGTGGTGGTCTGCAGGGTGCGCCGCCCCAGTGCCCACACCGGTGGGTAGAGGCGCAGTGCCTCTCTCACCACCGCCTGCAGCAGGGGCAACCCCTGGACGGCGGCCACCGTGTTGGTGCCCGGATCGAAGTCGGCGACCTCGGCGCGCACCTCCTCCTGGATCTGCGGGTGGCGGGCCAGCAGGTAACAGGACCAGGCGATGGCGCTCGGCGTGGTCTCGGAACCGGCGGTGAGGAAGGTCAGGAACTCGTTGAGGATCTGGGCGCGGTCGTTGTCCCGGCGGGCCACCTCGTCATCGGTCCGGGTCAGCACGTCCATGAGGTCGGCGCGGGCGTCGTGCTCGCGTTCCATGTCCAACCGCTCGGTGACCAACCGGTCACCGAGGGCGCGGAGATCGGAGATGGCCGAGTAGAAAGCGCGGTTCTCGGGGGTCGGGATGGTGTCGAACAGGCGCGGCGGCAGGGCGCCGCGCTTCTCGATGCCGGAGATGACGATGGGCATCTTCTCGCGGACGAGCTCCACGTCGCGGTCACTCATCTTGGTGGAGAACAGCGTGTCGATGACGACCCGGGTGGCCAGCCGGTAGAACTCGGGATACAGCTCCACGACGTCGCGGTCCGCCCACGAGTCCACCATGGCCGTGCTGTAGGTGTGCATGGCGTCGATGTAGTCGTTGATCGACGGCTTGTTGAACATCGGCTGCATCAGCCGGCGCTGCCGCAGATGGAAATCGCCTTCGGCCAGTAGCACGCCGTTGCCGAGCATGCTCCGCGCGCGTTCGTACTGGATGCCCTTGTCGTACTTCTTGGCGTCGGTGACCAGGATCTGGTAGAGCAGCTCGTGATTGGAGACCAGGCAGGCGTCCTTCCAGCCGATCTTGATGCGGGACAGCGGCGCGACCCGGGCGGCCGAGTTGAAGAACTTCAGCGGATCCCGCCAGATGTCGAGAGCGTGTCCGACGATTGGCTTGGCGTGCGGCACCAGCGGTGGTTTGACGGCCATGGCGGTGACTTCCTCACCAGGAGATGGGTAGCGAACTGAAACTGCGGAAGACGAAGCCGCCGGGCAGGCGGACCGGTGGCGCCGACTCGTCGAAGCGCGGTGCCGCCGGAACGGCCCTCAGCAACGTCTCCAGCGCGACGCGCGCCTCGGTCCGGGCCAGGTGGGATCCCACGCAGCGGTGGATGCCGTGTCCGAATCCGATGTGCTTGTGGGCGGCGGCCCCGTCCACGTCGTTCCGGGCGGTCAGCATCGGGTACGCGCCGATCACCAGGTGGAGCCGGGCACGTGCGGGAACGGTGATGCCGCGGATCTCGGTCTCCTCCTCGACCGACCGCGGCGCGCTCTGTACCGAGGGGTCGGCGGCCAGCGTCTCCTCGATGAACGCCGGTATGGCGTCAGGGCCACCGGCGAGTTCGGCCCAGCGGCCGGTCTCGATGAGCCGGTTGACCGCGTTGCCGATCAACCCGGAAGTGGTCTCGTGCCCCGCGGCGATCATGACTCTGATGGCGACGATGATGTCGTCCACGTCGTGCACCGCGCCCGGCGTGCCGATGGCCTCCGCCATGTCGAGGATGAGACTCGGGCGACGCTCGGTCCGGATCTCCTCGATCAGGCCGCGCACGTAGTCCTCGTAGGTGCGCACCGCCATGGCGGCGCCCACCTGAGCCTCCGGCGGCAGCGGGGCCACCTGCAGCGCGATCCACATGTCGTTCCACTGCTTGACCTGCTGCCGGTCGTCCTCCGGGATGCCGATGATGTCGGAAACGATCTTGATGGGCAGGGGGAAGGCCAGTTCCTGCATCACGTCGAAGGTGCGCCTGCCGGACAGGTCACCGCACATGCCGGCGGCCAGCTCGCGGATCCTCGGCTCCAGTCTCTCCACCGCGGCGGGGGTGAACGGCCGGATGAAGGTCTTGCGGAAGGCGGAGTGCGCCGGCGGTGTCTCGTTGAAGAGCGCGCCCCGGTAGAACAGCGTCTTCTCCAGAACGGCTCGCGCCTCGTCGCAGACCGGGACCTGGCCTTCCAGATTGTGGACGCTCGTGAACTTGTCGTGGTTCTCGAGTATCTCGAGGATCAGCGCGGGATCGGTCACGACGAATTCGGCGGGACCGATCTCGGTCAGCGGCGCCCTCGAATTCATGTCCCGATAAATCGAGTACGGGTCGATCATGAAGTCGTCGAGGGTGGCGGATAGTGGCATGTGGAAACCTCCGAATGCCATAAGCGAACCGCCATGGCATCATGGGGCGGCAGGCTCGGCGCGCGGTCTGTTCGATTTGCTGAAGGCGGGTGCGACGGGGCCCGGGGGCGTGGAGGAGGAGATCCGTCCTCGGTGAGGGCGGACTCCATTCCCGTGCCGAGACGGACTTGTGCCGGGCATCGGAGCCGTGTTCAAGGACATGGGCATCCCGACCCGTATCCAGATCCCGCTCAGATGTGCCGGACGGTGGATTTCCCTGCCTCACGGCTCTTCGTGCCGGGGCGGGGTGGCGACGCCAACTGATCGCAATGAGTGACGGCCCGCGCCGGAGGCGTATGGCGGGCGACGGGACGCAGTCCTTCCCCGCGGGAAACGGATAGGGGCGCCGGATGCCCCTTGCCGCCGAGTGGCGATGGCGATGGCGACCAAGTCTTCCCCCTGTGAGTTGGTCGTGAGTCGAGGAACCGCCGGGTGGATCAGGCTGTGTTCCGGATGCCGGGGCAGGAGCGCCGGGCGGCGGGTCTCTCCGGGACGCGGACGGCCCCGGCCGGAGTCGGCCGGCGGGAGCGGCGGACCGTGTGGAGCGGGCCCACCCGGTGGAGTGCCCGCGGGTGCCCGGCACCGCGCGGATCGCGCCGAGGCGCCAAGGGCGACGACGCGCCCGGCGTCACCGCGACAGCGGATCGGAGGCGCCGGTTCGAGCGAAAGGAACACCGGCGGATGGTGCGTTGGTTTTCATCATGAGCCTCCGGGATTGCCGAGAATCCATGGATGAGCAGGAGAAACCTCTTGTGCGGGTGCCTCACTCCGTGCGGAATCGAGCCTGGACATCAATGCGCATACGTCGACTCCGTGACCGATCGGCGGTGGTTTCTCCTCATTTCGTGATGATCGTCATGAGATATCGGTGGCACCGATGAAGTCAATGTGACGTGCGTCACTCTGGTCATCGGCCGGCATCTGTGATAGATGAATCGGATGATGCGCGAAATGCGCCCTTGACTCGTCGGTGATCTGCATGTGATCATGTTTTGGCCTTGGGCGGCGGACACTCTTCCGACCAGCACGAATCTGTGCGATGGGATCCCGGGGCGGTTTCTCTATCGCGTTTCCCATCGTCCGCTCCAGGCGCATCATCGAAGTAGCTGCACGCAGCGAATCCAGATGAGGAGGAGTGCGGATGGCCGGTGGGCAAGCGAGTCATTGGGGGCGGCCGAAGTCATGGCTCGCCGTATCGGTGGTCGCAGCCGGATTCGCCGTGGGCGGAGTGGCGCTCACGCTCGGCCCGAACTGGGCGCTCCTGTGGACGGGGATCGGCATCTGTGTACTCGGTGGAATCCTGATCTTCGCGTTCGGTGTCTTCTCCGACGTGGTCCTCGATGCTCCGCGCCAGGCGATGGTGATCGAGGACGTCCATCGCGAGAGCGTCCGCCGCGAGGACGTCCACCGCGAGGACGTCCACCGCGAGAAGGCATAGGGCGGATCGGCCCTTCCCGGAAACGGTGGGAGCGCGGGCCGAACGCGGTGGTCAGGCGGCCGTCGGCAGAGTAGGTGAAGTCCCGGTCGTCGGCGGTCGCCCGCGCCAGGCCATGGCTGTGCCCTCCGGCAGCCGCATGTCGCGGTTGCAGGATGCCGGCCGTACTCGGTCGGAGCGGTTCCGCCGTCGGCCGCATGGGCCGCGACGCCGGATCCGGATTCCCCGGGGATTCCCGGACCTCGGCCTGCCCGACGTCACGTGGCCGGGTGCGGCGGTGCTGCTCGCCGGATCCGTGGTCGCGGTGGCGACCGTGCGCCCGTGGGGCGCGCGGGTGCCTCCTGGCGCCGTGTCGGTCGGCGTGTGGAGCGTGACGTGGCCCTGACGGGCGGCTGCTGAGCGCTGCTCGACCTGATTCAGCTGGCCCTGACCCCGTCACCGACCGCCACGGCGGCGGAGTGACATTCGCCGGGCGGTTGTGCCTGGCCGTCGTGGGAACCCTGTTCACGGCCACCGCGCCGGCGCATGCCCGCCGTGGTGCCGGCCTCTGTCCCCGGTGCGACCGGGCGCACCCTCGCGGGTGTCGGGCCGGCGGTGTCCCGCGCCGCACGCGGCGCCCTCCGCGGTGCGGCGGATACGGCTGGGGCGGATACGGCTGGGCGCCGGCCGCCGCCGTCTCCTACCAGTGCCGGACCCGGCCCCTATGTGTCCCGGCGAAGACGAATCGCCCTCCGGCAGGACCGGGGGACCGTGCAGTGATCGGTTCCGGCGTCTTCAGCGCGCAACCGATCATGGAAGCTGGCCGTCTCTCCGTTTGATCTGGGTGAATGAACTTCCCGTACCCGCAGTCTCACGTTCGTCATCACGCCGGGGGACTGCCGATCACCCTGTTCGCCTGCCCGGAAGGTGTCCCTGAGCCGAGGAAACGCTGATCGCGCCCGAAACGCCCATCAGGGGAAGTGCGTGCCGGCTTCCGGGGTGGCCAGCAGGATGATGACGAGGAGCGAGCCCAGAGTCGTGAGCGCGAAGCGCGTCAGGACCAGCGGGCGCAGCCAGGAAGGGAACTCGGTACTCGCGGCGGCGATCACGGCATGGGTGTCGATGTCGCGCACGGCGGGGTCGTCGGACCGGGCGAAGGCGGCCTGGGTGTAGCGGGCGGCGAACACCTGGCCGGCGGTGACCGTGCCGGCGGCGAGCAGGACGACCGGTTCGATGATCCAGGACAGGATGCGGCCGCTTCGGTGGGCGGTGAGGTTGAGCCAAGCCAGCGTCGCCATCACCGCGGCGATGCCGAGCGCGAGCGCGAACTCCCAGCGCTCCTCTTTGAACCTGATCCCGTGCCGCACGAGGACCGCTGCGGGGTGGCCCTGCCTGACGACCTCTGTTTCGGCAGCGTGCTGGGCCGCGCCTCCGGTGATCCAGACGGTGATCGGGATGATGAGGAAGGCCGCGGCGAGCAGGAACTGCAAGGTGACGGCGATGGCGACGGGTACCGGCATGGTGGACCTCCGGGGTGCCTGGTCGACGGGTTCGGCGGCGGAGCGGGCGAAGCGGCTCCGCGTGAGAGGGCAGGCGGTGTCAGGCGAGGGCCGCGGCGGCCAGAGCGAGGATCGAGGCGCCGAACACCACGGCGTGCCGGACGTTCTGCAGGGTCCATGTCCAGGAGGGGAAGCCGCCCTCGGCCGCCTTGAGCAGGGCGGGCACGTCGATGCGGGCGAGCATCGGGTCGCCATTGCGCCGGAAGGCGGCCTGCACGGACGTCGCGGCGGTCAGCTGGCTGTACAGGATGAGGCAGTTCACGACCAGGACCAGCGCCTGGAAGACCAAGGTCAGGGGTCGGGCCCAGTCGCCGCCGGACAGGTTGAGCGCGGCCAGCGCCGCCATCACCGCCGCGACCGCGGCCGGGGCGGCGGTCTCGTGGCCGCCCGCGTCGAACCTCATCCCGTTCTCGGCCAGGACCGTGGTCCGCACGCCCTGACGGGCCAGCTCCGCCTGCGCGCGGGCGGTCGCGGCGGCTCCGTAGCGGTGGCGGACCAGGGGGATGCTCAGGAAGGCCACGGCGACGAGCAGCTGCATGACGGTGGTGAGAGCGTTCACGTGGGTCTCCTTCGCGGGCGCCCTCCGGCACCCCGTCGATTTGAACTAAGTTCAATAGGACGGTAACCCGCTTCTCGAACTAAGTGCAAGCCATCTCTTGAACTTTGTGCAAGGAGGGTGGGGTGGCCTATCGTGAGCCCATGCCGCGCGAGACCCTGACCAAGGAGCAGATCGTCCGGACCGCGATCGAGCTGCTCGACGACGAGGGCCTGGACGGCCTCAACATGCGCAGCCTGGGCAGGCGGCTGGGCGCCGCCGCCACCGCGGTCTACTGGCACGTCAAGAACAAGGACGACCTCATCGCCCTGGCCGGCGACCGGGTCTGGGACGAGATCGACCTGCCCGACCCCGACGCGGCCGGCTGGCGCGCCGCAGCCGTCACGCTGGCCACCGGCCTGCACGCGATGCTCGGCCGGCACCCGTGGCTGGTGCAGGCCTTCGGCTCCCACCTCTTCCACGGCCCGGGCAAGGCACGCTACGACGACCGCAGCCTCGCGGTCTACGAGGCGGCCGGCTTCACCGGGGCGCAGGCCGACTCCGCCGCCGCCGCCGTCTTCACCTTCGTCCTGGGCAACGTCCTGGGCGCCTCGGCCATGGTCTCCCTGATTCGGCGGCTGGGCAGGGACGGCGCGGACGCCGCGGCCGTCGTCGAGGACACGATGGCCAAGGCACGCGAGGTCGCCCTGGAATTCCCTCGGCTGCGCGCCCGTATCGAGACCCCGATGGCCGCGGACTACGCCGCCGCCCCCGAGCGGACCTTCGAATACGGCCTGCAGGCACTCCTCGACGGCCTGGAAGCCCGGCTCACCGCCCCCCGCCCACCGGCCGACGCGGAGCCGCGCCGGACCCCCGCACTGTCCGAGTAGGGCCTCCCCTCTCCCGGACTGCTCGTTGTGCCCGGATTCCGGATCGTGTCGCCTCCGGTCGCCGTCGTCGCTGTCGCCTCCGGAGGACGCAGCACCTCCGGCAGGGAGGGCGTCGGATCGGATCGCGGAGTCGGAGCGCCCCCGCCGGAGGCATGACGCGTCTGGTCGCAGGTCAACGGTTGATCGTCGTGCAGAGAACGATGTTCCGCACTCTGGCCGCTCCAGGCCGGGGCGGTACTACGGGCGCGGAGGTGTCGTCGGCATAGCGCCGGTTCCCTTCCGCGCCGCGTTCGGTTTCGTAAGGGTGGCAGATGGCTTCGTATTCCGCTTCCGACACCCAGGAGTCGAGGGGGGTGGACGCGCCGGTGACCATCAAGGTCAGCAGAGCTGCGGGAGCGGCGAGAGCGCGTATAGCCCGTCTGGTCATGTGGATTCAGCCTTCCGGAGGTTCAGCTATCTGATCACGGCGGGGCGGCTGCGTGGCACGTCGGGCGGTGGCGTGCCGGTGGTCGGCGCGGTGGTGTGGTGCGGCGGGCGCGCGGTGCGGAGACGGTCCGGGGCTCCGCCGGCCGGGACCGGCGCCCAGGCCGCACGCCCGGACGGCGGGCGGCAGAGGGCCGGGGTACGGCGGCGCGCCGCGCCGCCGTTTGACAGCTCACAAGAACAGTTCGGCATAAGAACAGTCCGGCGATGCCCATGCCGGAGGCCGGGCGCCGGCGTCACTGAGCTCGGGGAGGCTCCTGGTCTTGCGGCCGCGGCCGCCCACCCGAAGGGTCTTCTTCCTTGAATCCCTGTCGCGAGATTCTCGGTCTTTCCGTGCGGGGTTCTTGAGGCTGCTCAAAGCCGGATGCCAGGGGTAGGCGCCGGTGCTGTCGGCCCCGGAGCCGGGGGCGTGGGGCTCGGATCGACCGGGACCGGGAAGGACGCGCACACCTTCGGCATGGAGTCGTTCGACGCTGCGGCGGAACGGGGCGCGGGCGGTGGGAGCGGTGTTGACGAAGGGCAGGACCATCACGGGGGATGCCCAGGCCGGGGGCCTCGGCGAGCAGGCCCGGGGCGTAGGTGTCGGCGATGCCCCGGGCGAACTCGCCGATGGTGTTGTAGGTGGCCGGCGCCACGATGATCGCGTCCGCCCGGGGTGACCTGGGCTCGCCGGGGAGCGGTAGCGGCTGCGGAGGGGGCGATCTGAAGCGCTGCGGCGTCAGGTCGTCCGGGCCGAAGCCGGACCGGACCGATCGGGCGGTTCCGGCTGCCCTGGCGCGACTCCTGCCGCAGAGGTCGCGGGCTCATCGGCTGGTGACGCCGGGCAACCTGCTGGCCTGGCACCGCCGCCTGGTCCGAGATCGGTGGACGTACCCGAGCCGGTCCGGCCGCCCGAGGACGGGCAAGGAGATCCGAGACCTGGCGCTGAGCCTGGCGCGGGAGAGCCCGGCGCGTGCACGTCCTCGGCGTGACCGCCAACCCCGCCAGTGCCTGGACGGCCCAGCAGGCCCGCAACCTGCTCGTGGACCTCGGCGACCGGGTCAGGTCCCTTCCGTTTCCTCATCCGCGACCGAGACACCGAGCTCACCGCTGTCTTCGACGCGGTCTTCGCCGGCGCGGGCGTGCTGGTGAGGACTCCGTCGCGAACGCCGCGGGCGAACTGCTGTGCCGAGCGGTGGGGCCGCACTGTGCGGACCGAGCGCACCGACCGCATGCTGACCTACAACGAGCGGCACCTACGGTCCGTTCTGATCGAGTGTGCCGCTCATTACAACGGCCACCGGCCGTACCAGTCCCGTGCGCAGCGGCTGCCCGATCACGATGAGCGGACCGTGGTGCCGCTGGAAGGCCGGATCGGCCGCCGGAGAGTGTTCGGCGGGCTGATCAACGAGTACCACCGAGCCGCGTAGCCGCCCTGGAGAACTCCCAGTTCAGGATCTACGCGATGAATTTTGAATCGGTACAAGCCGTGCCGAGGTTTCCGCCATCTCTAAGTCTGCACAGCTATTAGGAACGAACCTTGCCTATTCGGTTCCTATGGTGAAGCCATGACGAACGACAGCACGATCACCCCGTTCCGGATCGAGATCCCCCAGAGCGACCTCGACGATCTCCAGCAGCGGCTGGCCCGGACCCGGTGGGCCGAGGAGCTTCCCGCCGGCGAGCCGGCGCCCGCCGGGCCGGTGCCACCCGGCTGGGAGTACGGCGTCCCGGTCGGCTACGTCAAGCAGCTGGTCGAGCGGTGGCGCACGGGATACGACTGGCGCGCCTGGGAGGCCAGGTTGAACGCGTATCCGCAGTTCACCACCGAGATCGACGGCCAGAACATCCACTTCCTGCACGTACGCTCGCCGGAGCCGGACGCGACACCGCTGATCCTGACCCACGGCTGGCCGACCTCGGTGGTCGAATGGCTGGACGTGATCGGCCCGCTCACCGACCCCCGGGCCCACGGCGGCGATCCGGCGGACGCGTTCCACCTGGTCATTCCGTCGGTGCCGGGCTTCGCCTTCTCCGGGCCGACCCGGGAACGCGGCTGGGACCGGTACCGGGTGGCCCGGGCCTGGGCCGAGCTGATGCGCCGGCTCGGATACGACCGCTACGGCGCGGCCGGCAACGACGGCGGATCGCTGATCTCGCCCGAGGTCGGCCGGGCCGACCCCGAGCACGTGTGCGGCGTGCACGTGACGCAGGTCTTCTCATTCCCCTCGGGTGACCCCGCCGAGCTGGGCGGACTCAGCGAGGAGGAGCGCGGCAAGCTCGCGTTCGCCGAGTGGTTCACCC
The DNA here is from genome assembly GCF_039534085.1 of Planomonospora alba. Taxonomy (NCBI): domain Bacteria; kingdom Bacillati; phylum Actinomycetota; class Actinomycetes; order Streptosporangiales; family Streptosporangiaceae; genus Planomonospora; species Planomonospora alba. Next base: position 9,929 of record NZ_BAAAUT010000025.1, on the reverse strand, counting down.
AGAACCGGGGCGCCTACGACAAGCTCCAGTCCACCGAGCCGCAGAACCTGGCGCATGCTCTGGCCGACTCTCCCGCCGGCCTGCTGGGCTGGCACGCCCAGCTCTTCGGCCCTTCGCTCGACCCGGATTACGTGCTCACCAACGTGATGGTCTACTGGCTGACCAACACCGCCGCCTCCGCCGCCCGGTTCTACTGCGAGGACGCGGCGACCGCCCCCGCCCGGCAGAAGTCCAACGGCCGGGGGGCCATCGTGCCCGAGCCGACCACCGTGCCCCTCGGGCTGGCCAATTTCGCCTGGGACTACCAGTCGATCCGGACGTTCGCCGACCGCGACCACAAGAACATCATCTCCTGGAACGTCTACGACCGGGGCGGACACTTCGCCGCACACGACGCGCCCGATCTCCTCGTCCAGGACATCCGGCAGTTCTTCCGCAAGGTGCGCTGACCTACCTCCGCCAGTCCGCAGTCCCCCGGTGTCTTCACACGAAAGGAATCCCTCATGTATCTGGTCATCGGTGCCACCGCTCACTTCGGCCGTCAGACGGTGGAGGAACTGGTCGCCGCGAACGTGCCGGTTCGGGCGCTGACCCGTACTCCGGAGCGAGCCGGACTCCCGGCGGAAGCCGAGGTCGTGCGGGGCGATCTGACCAAACCCGAGACGCTGCCCGCGGCGCTGACCGGCGTCGAGGCCGCCTTCCTGGTCCCGCAGTACGGCTTGGACTTCACTCCGCTGTTGGAGGCCGCAGGCCAGGCCGGAGTACGGCGGCTGGTACTCCTGTCCTCAGGGGCGGTCGTCCCGGGCACCGAGCCGCAGCCCGACGTGATCGCCCGTTATCACCGCAGCGTCGAGCGGGCCATCGAGGCGTCCGGGATCGAGTGGACGTTCCTGCGGCTGCTGTTCCCCGCCATCAACTCGTTGACGTTCGCGATGCAGCTCCAGGGCGGTGACGTCATCCGCGCACCGTACGCGGAAGCGGCCTTCAGCGCGGTGCACGAGCGAGACGTCGCCGAGGTGGCCGCGCGGATTCTGATCGGCGGCGGGCACGCGGGGCAGGCCTACGACCTGACCGGCCCCGAGTCGCTCACCCAGGCACAGCAGGTCCACATCCTCGGCCAGGCGCTGGAGCGTCCGCTCACCGTCGAGGACGTCGACCCCGAACCCGTGCTGCAGCAGATGAGCCGGTTCATGGACCACGAGTTCCTGACGGCGCTGTTCGGTCTCATGGCGCAGGCGGTCGGCAAGCCCGCGCCGGTCAACGACGTCATCGAGCAGATCACCGGGCACCCGGCACGCACCTACGCTCGATGGGCCGCGGACCACCGGGCCGATTTCACCGGCTGACCCCTGTAATACCGCTTCGAAATCCATCGCGAAGGGCTTGGGCCGGGAGCTCTCCGAAACGGCTACGCGGCTCGGCGGTACTCGTCGATCAACCCGCCGAGCACCTTCCGGCGTTCGATCCGGCCTTCCTCCCGATCGGTGCGCCAGCACACCGGGGTGTCGCAGACCGGCATCGGCAGCATGACCGGCATGAGCCGGAGCGCCGCGAGGTCCGCTCCCCGGCGAGCCCAGATCGCCCCGGGCGGACACGATCATCGTGGCGCCGGCCGCCTACAACACCATCGACGAGTTCGCCCAGGGCATCACCGACGCCTACGCTCTGGGCCTGCTCGCCGAGGCCCCCGGCCTGGGCGTCCCCGTGGTGGTCCTGCCCTTCGTCAACACGGCGTTCGCTTCCCGTGTCCCGTTCCGCCGCGGCGTCGAATCGTTGCGAGCCGAAGGCGTACACGTTCTACTCGGCCCCGGCCAGTTCGAGCCCCATGCCCCCGGCTCCGGAGCCGACCGCCTTCACATCTATCCCCGGCACTTGGCCCTGAAGCAGCTGAACAGCACCTGAGCCAACCTCCCTGCACTTCCACCCCGACTCGCCGAAGCCTTGAGGATTTTTCATCCTGATGGCCCAGGTCGCCGCGGTGCGGGTGCCGAGAATCCATCCGTGCAGGCCAGAGCGCTGACTGATGATCACGTATCTCGAGTCTCGGGGGCGTGAGGCCTACGCCGCCGCGGCATGATGATCTGTCGTGCCGCTGCGTCTGGTCTTCTCACCGCGACGATCGTCTTCGCGTTCCTGCGGCTGCTGCCGGGAGGGGATCGTGACAAGAAGATCGAGATCTGAGGTGCTGCGGCACCAGCTGATGGTCCTGCAGCGTCAGGTGTCCAAGCCCGCCTTCACCCCTGGCGACCGCTTCGTGCTCGCCGGGCGTCATTGCGTGCCGTGCCGCACCGCGACAGGCGAGCAAACACCGAGCAAGCATGGGCCCTTGACCATGTCCGGGTTCAGGATGGCTCAGGCGGCCTTCACGGTGTGGTCGCCGAAGTCGGCCACCACGTCCAGCGTGCCGCCCAAGGCGACGACGTAGGAACGCGAGATGTCCAGGCCGCCGATCTGGCCGTGCTCGATCTGGGACACACGCGCCTGGGAGACACCCATGCGTTCGGCCGGGAGCTTCTGGGAGATGCCCAGGCGTTTGCGCATCTCGGCGAGCTGGGCGCCGCGCGGTTCCGCCCGGAGTCGCTCGCGGCCGACCTCCCGGGCGGCGACGCGCTCGGGGGAGTCCCAATCGGGGTCGATCTCACGGACCTTGGCCTTGGTGTCGGACAACTTCACGACTCGCTCATAAGCGTTCCTTCTCCTTCTCGGTGCGGTATGCGGCGTAGCGTTCCCCGCCAGGGGAATCGCCGTGCCGTACCACCGGTTCCATTCCCCTGCTTTGTCGCCGGCGATCAGTACGATGGCCGCTGCCGGCCCGAGCGGGGCTGGTGCGTGCTCCCCCTCCGCTTCACCATGGGAGGGGGCCGTAGCGGTCGATGATCCGCCCGGTTCCGGCGCTGGGGTTCTCGGTGGCCAGCGTCACGATGGCGTCGGTTCCCTCGGTCACGGTCTGGGTGCCGGTGTGGCCGTTGAGGTCGGTCGCGGTGTAGCCGGGATCGACGGCGTTGAACCGGACGTCGCCGAACGCCTTCGCGTACTGCGTGGTCAGTATCGTGACGGCGGCCTTGGAGGCCGCGTAGGCGGGGGCGATCACCTTGGACTCGACCCGTTCGGGGTCGTGGGTGAGTGCGAGGGAGCCCAGGCCGCTGGTGACGTTGACGACGGCCGGAGCGCCGGAGGCGCGCAGGAGCGGCAGGAAGGCGGTGGTGACGCGCACGACGCCGGCCACGTTGGTGTCGAGCACCAGAGCGGCCTCCGCGCCGGTCAGCTCCTCGGCCGACACGACGCTGCCGGTGATGCCGGCGTTGTTGATCAGAACGTCGATCCGGCCCTCGTTGGCCGCGACGTCGGCGGCCGCGGCCGCGACCGAGGCATCGTCGGTGACGTCGATCTGGACGAAGCGGGCACCGAGCTCCGCCGCCGCACGGCGTCCGCGATCGGCGTCGCGGGCGCCGAGGAGCACGGTGTGGCCGAGTTCGGTGAGGCGGCGGGCGGTCTCGAATCCGAGGCCCTTGTTGGCGCCGGTGATGAATGTGGTCTTGGGCATGCCCAGAGCCTTGCCGAGTCTGCCGGGACCAGCCAGAGAACGGTTTTCAGTAGGACCAGCAGTACCACCGGGCGAGCACGGAAACCGACGTTCGGCTGCTTAGGATGCAGAGGTGAAGAACGGACATATCGTCGATAATCAACTGGGAGTGACACTTCGGGCCTGGCGGGATCGGCTCTCGCCAGAAGCCGCCGGACTGCCGATGGACAGGGCGCGTCGATCGCCGGGCCTGCGGCGGGAGGAGCTCGCCGAGCTGGCCGGCCTCTCCGTCGATTACCTTGTGCGGCTCGAGCAGGGCCGGGCCGTCAGCCCCTCCGAGCAGGTCGTCGGCTCGCTGGCCCGCGCGCTGCAGCTTTCCCAGGACGAGCGGGACCACCTCCATCGGCTTGCCGGGTTCGGGCCGCCGCAGGACCAGCGGGTCGTCGACGACATTCCGCCGAGCATGCAACGGCTGCTGGCCCTGCTCGGCTCCACTCCGGTCGCGGTCTTCGCCGCAGACTGGAAGCTCGTCTGGTGGAACGCCAGGTGGGCAGCGCTGTTCGGCGAACCCACGCGGATCGGGGCCGAGGAACGCAACCTGGTGCGGCTGCGCTTTCCCATCGCCTCGGACCGCGGCCGTTTGACGAGCTGGCCGGTGATCCCGATCAACGCCGAGGCCGCCGACCGGGCCCTCGTGGCCGACCTGCGCCGAGCCGCGGCCCGGTTCCCCGAAGATCCGCGCGTGTCCGAACTGGTGGCCAGCAGGGTCGCCGGCAATCCCCGGTTCGCCGCGTTCTGGGCCGATGCCGCCGTGGGCCGGCACGCCGAGGACCGCAAGACCATCCGGCACCCCGTCATCGGGGAGGTGAGCGTCGACTGCGACGTCCTGACGGACGGGGACACCGACCTCAAAGTCGTCGCTTATACGGCGGTCCCGGGCAGCGAGGACGAGTCCAAGCTCGAGCTCGCCGGCATCATCTCCCCGCAGGGGAGCGACGCATGACCACGATCGGCATCATCGGAGCGGGCGAGGTGGGCAGTCAGCTCGCCCGCGCAGCCGTTGCCCACGGTTACCAGGTGGTCATCGCCAATTCACGAGGACCGGAGACGCTGACGCACCTCGTCGACGAGCTCGGGCCCTCGGCCCGTGCCGCGACAGCGGCCGACGCCGCCGAAGCGGGTGACTCCGTGATCACCGCCGTCCCCCTCAAGCTGGTCAACGACATGCCTGTGGAGCAGCTGGCCGGCAAGATCGTGCTCGACACCAACAACTACATGCCCTGGCGTGACGGACACTTCCCGACCATCGACTCAGGGGAGAAGACCGTGCACGAGCTGCGGCAGGAGCAGTTGCCCACCTCAAAGGTCGCCAAGGCGTTCACCCACATCCAGGCTCCACGCCTCTTCCTGTCCGCAAGGCCCCCGGGCACTCCCGGCCGGCATGCCCTCTCGGTCTCCAGCGACCACCCCGAGGCGGTGGAGCTCGTCACGCGGCTGTACGACGAGTTCGGGTTCAACACCGTCGACAACAGCCCACTCAGCGAGTCCTGGCGAAGCGGCCCGGGCCAGCCCGCCTGGCTGTCGCACGCTCACCAGACGCGCAAGCAACTCGCCGCCAACCTGGCCGACGCGCGCCGGATCCCGTACCCCGTCCGAGGCTGAGCCTCGGCACTCATGTCGCCGCCCGGCACCGCACCGGCAGAGCCGACGGCTTCGGCACCGACCTCGGCCGACTCGCGGAGGACACTAGCCCGAGTTCCCCGACCTCGGCGAGGAGCCTGCGCGAAGACCGTTCGCGGACCCAGCGGCGCGCCAGCCGAGAAGAATCGTGCTGCACGCCTGTTCGGCGAGGCGTTGCGCCCGTTCGGTCCCGACGGTGCCGAGATATCCAAGTGCGGCCATGCCGTGCAGGGTGCCCCAGAGGATCTCGCAGGCATCCGATTGATCAGGCAGGGTCACGCCGTGCGCTTCAGACCACGCGTCCAGCAATTCGGTGAGCAGATCGATGGCAGGCGCCGCAGCGCGCCGACGCTCATCCGCGCTGGTCACGGTGCCGTTCATGGCTTGGTAGAGGTGGGGGTGCTCGCCGGCGAAGCGAACGTACTGGGCGGCGACCCGCACTATGCGTCCGTCGATGTCGGATGCCTCGTCGACCCGCCTCAGCTCGGCCAGTAGCTGGTCGTAACCGCGTACGACCAGCTCCAGCACAAGTGCGTCCTTGTTGGCGAAGTGCTGGTAGACGATCGGCGCCGTGTACTCCACGTCGGCGGCGATACGCCGGATCGTCAGTGCCGCGGCGCCCTCGGACTCGAGAAGGCGCATGGCGGTCTCGACGATGCTGGCGCGGATGTTCGCCCGCTCGCGCGCGCGTCGTGTACTGCTCGGCATGTCCCGTCACTTCACTTCGGTGTCGCACCGCACAGTAACGCCCTGCTTGACGATCGAGTCGCCGCACCCCTAATCTAACGACGTTAGATTTTTTTACGTCGTTAGGAAGTGTGATGATCTACCACGTCAATCGCATCAAGCTCAAGCCGGATGCCCCGTCGGCGCAGGTGGAGGAGGCGCTTGAAAGCCTCCGCAACCAGGGCCGGCAGGTGTCCTCGGTGAAGTCGTTCGTCGTCGGCCGCGACCACGGCGGCGATTTCGACTGGGGCGCCACCTACGTCATCGAGGACCTCGACGGGCTCTGGGAATACCTGACGCATCCCGCGACCCTGAACTCCGACAAGGTCGGCCTGCCCGTGGTCGAGCGACTCGACATCTTCGACATCAGTGACGACGAGGACCCCGAGCTGGCCGCGAAGATCGAGGAGCTGCACCGGCGCCGTAACGAACTGAGCCCCGAAACGCACAAGATGCTGGCCGACGTCCCCACCTATCTCGGCGCGGGCCTCGAGGGCGATCCCAAGAACTGATCATCGGCTGGCTCCGGTGGCGTACACCCGTGCCGGGGCCGGTCGCCGCAGATTCATCGAAGTGGTGGGGGAGCGAGTAACGAGGCGAGGCTCCTGGCCGTCGCGGTGGTGCGAACGCCGTACATGGTGGTGACCTGCACCAGAACGAGCCGGCTGCCCACGTTGGCAGCCGGCTTCGGCGTCCCCCCGGGCGATGCGCGACGAGGTGGTCCGGCGACCTCGGCACTTCACGCACCGGGCCTGGGCAAAACCGGCGGTCAGATGACCAGAACGACAAGAGCCGTGTGACGGGAGACTGCTACGCACGGATCTGCGGGAACCCGGAGGGGAGATCCATCCGGGCTACCCGACCTTCTGAAAAACAGGGGCCTGGTCCGTGCTCGCTCCCGTAGAGATGCCCGCTCCAGCACTGTACGGCCGCCCCAGCCACGTCAGCTTCGGTATGAGCCGTACTCGAGGTCGTGCAGAATGCCTTTGCCCACGGGGTGCCAGCCGAAGTGGTCACGGACCCTCGTGGGAACCACCCAGAGGTTCTTTGTGAGCTGCTCCGCCATCGGCCCGAGTCCCGCCGCAGCGGTGTACCGCTTCAAAAGTCGTCGCAGGGTGCTTGACCTGCAAGTCGACCAGATGCGGCGGTACGGGCAAGATCGGTTCTTGTGTCTGTCCGTCTCCTGTATCTGATCGTGGTCCGGGTGTTCGGCTGGCTGGCGTTGCTGGGCCGGAGCGAGGCGGCCAAGGACGTCGAGATCATGGTGCTGCGGCATGAGGCGGCGGTGCTGCGGCGTCAGGTCGCCCGGCCCAAGCCGGACTGGGCCGATCGGGCGGTCCTGACCGCGCTGGCACGACTCCTGCCGCCCGGGTTGCGGGCTCATCGGCTGGTCACGCCGGGCACACCGCTGGCCTGGCACCGCCGCCTGATCCGGCGCCGATGGACGTATCCGAGCACGTCCGGCCGTCCCCCGATGAGCAAGGAGATCCGGGACCTGGTGCTGCGCCTGGCGGGGGAGGACCCGGCCTGGGGATGTCGTCGGGTGCACGGTGAACTGGTCCGGCTCGGCTACCAGGTCAGTGAAGCGACCGTACGCCGGATGCTTCGACACGGACGGGTCGGCCCGGCTCCTCGGAACGTCGACACCTCGTGGAGGACCTTCCTGCGTGCCCAGGCGCAAGGGCTGCTGGCCGTCGACTTCTTCCACGTCGACGCGATCTTCTTGAAGCGCCTGTATGTGCTGTTCGTGATGGAAGTGGCGACCCGGCGTGTTCATGTCCTCGGCGTGACCGCGAACCCGACCGGCGCCTGGGCGGCGCAGCAGGCCCGCAACCTGCTCATGGACCTCGGCGGCCGGGCCGGTTCCTTCCGCTTCCTCATCCGCGACCGAGATACCAAGTTCACCGATGTCTTCGACGAGGTCTTCGCCGGCGAGGGCGTGACGGTGCTGAAGACCCCGCCGCGAACGCCGCGGGCCAACTGCTATGCCGAGCGGTGGGTACGCACCGTACGAGCCGAGTGCACCGACCGCATACTGATCTACGGCGAACGGCACCTGCACTCGGTGCTGGCCGAGTACGCCGATCACTACAACGGGCATCGGCCGCACCAGTCCCGCGCGCAGCGACCACCCGATCACAACGAGCGGGCCACCGTACCGCTGGAAGGTCGGATCGAGCGCCGGAAGGTGCTCGGCGGGCTGATCAACGAGTACCACCGAGCCGCGTAGCCACTCCGGAGAACTCCCAGCTCAAGCTCTATGCGATGGATTTCGAAGCGGTACACGGTCCCACGCCGGTCGTCACTACCCTTCGGCGCTGTAACTTCGACCCTTCAAGCTCATAAACATGGAGCAAACATCGGCGGCCTGCTGCACGCCAAGACCCCGCCTGGCCCGAGAAAGCACAAATCAGACGGGGTCTGAGTAGTAGGGCGCCTGGGACTCGAACCCAGAACCTACGGATTAAAAGTCGACGGGTTCACTGCCGTACGGTGCCGCGACGTGCCGTCTGACGACAACCTGTCCATGACTGTCCTTTTTGTCCTGCCGGGTTGTGTCGCCGTGTGCCGCACCGAACCGCGACATATGAGCAACCACCGAGCAAACATGGCCACTTGACCCGTTCGGCCGTCCCTACGGTGGCCGTTTCAGGCAGTGATCACCTGGATCTGGGATTCGAGTCCGGCGAAGTCGTCGGGGTTCCGGGTGACCAGGGGAAGAGCGTTGGCCGCGGCGACTGATGCGATCAGCAGGTCGGCGAGCCGCTTGCGCGGTTGGCGGCCGAGGTCCAGCACGAGCGCGTAGATGATCCCGTAGGCGCGGGCCGCGTCGGTGTCGAAAGGGATCGGGTCGAAGGTGGACTCCGCCCACTGCAACACCGCCTGCCGTACGGCTCGCGCGTCGGCGGTCTTGGCCGCGTGCGGACCGGCTGCGAGTTCGGCCATCGAGATGGAGCTGACCGCCGGGCGCAGGTCACCCGGTCGGCAGCCGAGTGTGCCTGCGATGTGCTGTTCGTCGAGCCGTTCGAGATCGATGATGGCGGAGGTGTCCAGCAGGAGGTTGTGCGGGTCGCTCACCGAGCGTCCCCGAGCAGGGTGTCGGGGTCGATCGCGGCGTCGACGTCGCTGCGGAACTCGGCGTGGTCGATGCGCGGCAGGCGGGCGGCGGTGCGCCTGAGCTCGCTCCACGGCACGAAGGTCCGGCGGCCGGTGACCAGCCGGAGCGCGTGGGCGCGGACCTCGACCAACTGGTCGGGGGTCAGCTGCTCGACGAGGTGGTGCACGTCGTCGTAGTCATGGGCGGCGGTCATGTCTTCGAGTGTACGCACGACCCCTGCCCGTACGGTTGGAAATACTGCGGGCACCGGTGTCGCGGTCCGGCTGTCTCGCGGATCCGGACAGTGTCGTGGCGGGGTCCGCCTGGCGCGGTGGGGCTGCCCGCGGTTGGGCGGTCACCCTCGGTGGCGCGCTCAAGCCCGCGTTGATGCCGCAGGCGGCCGAGATGCTGGGGTGCCGCGCCGCCGAAGGTCCGGCGGCTCAGCGACGTTCCTGCGGTCCACCGCGCTTGGACGTGTGGGTGCCGGAAACTCATCCGCGCAGGTCAGAACGCTGGCTGATGATCACATGCCTCGAGTCTCGGGATCGTGAGGTCTGCACCGCCGCGGCATGATGATCTGTCGTGCCGCTGCGTCTGGTCTACCTCATCGTGACGGCCGTCTTCGCGTTCCTGCGGCTGCCGCCGGGAAACGATCATGACAAGGAGATCGAGATCTTGGTGCTGCGGCACCAGCTGACAGTCTTGCAGCGCCAGGTGTCCAAGCCTGCCTTCACGTCCGGTGACCGCTTCGTGCTCGCCGGACTGCTCGGCCTCCTGCCGGGGGACACGCTGCGACACCTTGCGCTGCTGGCGCGCCCGGAGACGATCCTGCGCAGGCACCGCGACCTTGCGCCTGCCGATAATGTCATCCGGCCAGGTCATGGGCTTGCTGGGGATCTCCTG
>NZ_BAAAUT010000024.1:0-110825 GCF_039534085.1 Planomonospora alba | reverse complement strand
GGCCCGCCGTCGCGCACCCCGCCGGCCGGGCCGGTCCGCGGGCCCGTCACGGCATCGGGGCCTGTCACAGCATCGTCCGGGGCCGGGCCGCGTTGGCGCGGTCGATCAGCGCGTGCCGTTCGGCGGCGGTGTCCGCGGTCCGGGCGAGCCCGCGGTAGAGGCGCTCCAGCTCCCGGCGGAGCGCCCGCGGGGCGAGCGGGACGCCCAGCACCGTCTCGGAGCCCTGCCCGTTCCGCCGGCCCCGGCCCTGCGCGGGCCCGGAGCCGAGCCAGGCCAGGGCCCGTTCCAGCACCTCGGCCGCCAGTTCGGCGCGGCGGCGCGGGTCCAGGTCGGGGAGGTCGTCCAGCCGCCGGCCCACCCCGGCCAGCGCGCCCGCGTCCAGCGTCGCGGGGTCCCGCTCCCGCACGGCCGCCGCCACGCCCGCCAGCCGCGCCGCGACGTGGTGGCTGGAGCTGGACGGCACCTCGTCGAGGACCTCGATCGCGCCCTCCGGGTCGCGGGCCGCGAGGCGGGCCCTGGCCAGGCCGAACGCCGCGCTCACGTAGGAGCGGTCGGTGCGCCAGACCGTCCCGTACCGCCGCGCGGCCGCCCGGGTGTCCCCGGCGCACTCCAGGCAGAAGGCGAGGGCCAGCCGGGGCGCGCACTCGCCGGGCATCAGGTCGTAGCAGCGGTCGAAGACCCGGGTGGCCTGCGCGAGGTCGCCCGAGACGAGCTCGTGCACGCCCCGGCACCACAGGACCCGCCAGTCGCCGGGCAGTTCGGCCGCGGCCCGGGCGAGCAGGGCGGGCGCGTCGTCCGCGCCGTGCTCGGCGCTCATCCGGGTGAGGGCGAGCAGCGTCTCCGGGGTGTGCGGGGCGGATCCGAGCATGGCGGTCAGCTCGCCGGGGGTGCGGGCGGTGAGCCCGGACAGGAAGGGCGTGGCCGGGTCGGCGGGGTCGGCCAGCGGGACCGGCAGGGCGGCCGCCGCGGCGGCGCGCCCCAGAGGGAGCAGCGCGCGCCCCGCGCCGGTCGGGGCCAGGGCGGTCCCGGCGGCGATCCGCTCGGGGCCGAACAGGGAGGACGGCGCCGGGTAGGGCACGCCGTCCTCGGCGGCGCGCACCTCCCGCAGGACCCCCAGGAGCTGGTCGGCCATCTCCTCGGCGCTGCCGAAGCGGGCCCCGGGGGAGGGGTCGGTCGCCCGGCGCAGGAGGCGGTGGAAGGACTCGTGGCGGGCGGCGGGCGGCAGGTCCGCCAGGTCCGGCAGCGGCGCCTCCGCGCCGCCCGAGACCGGGCTGAACGGGACGGCGAGCACCGCCAGCGTCCGGCCCACGGTGTACAGGTCGGAGGCGACGGAGGGGCCCTCGGTGGCGATCTCCGGCGCCTGGTAGCCGACCGTGCCGTAGATGGCGCTGTCGGAGTCGCCGATCATCCGGACCGCGCCCAGGTCGATGATCTTGAGTTCCCGGCCGACCTGGATCACGTTGGCGGGCTTGAGGTCGCAGTACAGCATGCCGCGCTCGTGCAGGTAGCCGAAGGCCTTCAGGATCTCCAGCGCGTACGGGATCGCCTGGCGCAGCGGGAGCGCCTCCGCCCCGCCGGTCTCGCGCAGCCGGCGGCGGAGCAGGTCGTGCAGCGACTCGCCGCCGATGTACTCCATGACGAGGTAGCCGGCCATCCGTCCCGCCGACGGGCCGGTGCCCGCCTCGCGGTGCCGGACGAAGTTGAAGATCTTGACGATGTTCGGGTGGTCCACGCCGGTCAGGAAGCGGCGCTCGGCCTCCGCCACGGCCAGCGCTTCGGTGTCGGTGGTGTTCAGCAGCCCCTTGAGCACCACCCACCGGCCGTCGAGGTTGCGGTCGGCGGCCAGGTAGACCCAGCCGAGCCCGCCGTGCGCCAGGCAGCCCTTCACCTCGTACTGCCCGGCCACCAGGTCGCCCTCGCGCAGCTTCGGGGTGAAGGAGAAGGGCGTCCCGTCGTGCGGGCAGAACCCCTCGGTACGGCCCGGCCGGCCGTCCCTGCTCCGGCCGACGGGCCTGCCGCAGCCGGGGGCGCCGCAGAACCTCCGCTCCTCGGGCACCTCGGGGTCGTGCATGACCACCGCCGCCGGGTCCCGGTAGAGCACGGGCGGCACCTCGGCCAGCCCCGACCCCAGCGTGCCCGGCCGGGACGCCCCGGTGCCCCGGGTCCCGCGGCCGGACGCGGGACCGGTCCCGCGCCCCGCCGACGGGACGGTGACGGGCGCGGACACGGACACCGGCGGGCCGGAGGAGGCGGGCGCGGACCCGGACGGGCCGGCGGGCGCGGACCCGGGCGCGGCGGGGGCGCCCGCGGGCCGGGACGGCGGCGCCGGGTGGCCGCACACGTCGCAGTAGCCGTCCTCGACGGTTCCCGGGCAACCGGGCATTCCGCACTTCACGCGGCACCTCCCTCGATCGCGCGCCGGTATCCGGTCACGGCCGCCGTCGCCTGCCGCAGGTCGCAGGGGGCCGTCCAGAGCAGGCCGCGCGCGTGCCGGTACAGGCGGTCGAGCGCGGCGTCCTCGGCGAGGCCGAGCCGTACGGCCTTGGCGTGGAAGGCCTCCAGCCGGCCGCGGAGCTCGTCCCGGCGCGCGATCAGCTCGCGCAGCGCGCCGGTCGCCTCCTCCGCCCGGCGCGCGGCCTGCTCGGCGGCGTGTTCGAGCTCGGCCAGCAGCTCCGCGCACTCCAGCCACCGGCCGCCCCGCTCGTCCGTTCCGTCCGGCGCGCGTCCTGCTCGGCCCCGCTCGTCCGTTCCGTCCGGCGCGGAAGCGGCCCGGCCCGGCGCGGAGGCCCCGCCCGGGACGAGCGCGTCCAGGGCGGCCAGGCGCCCGCGCAGCAGCGGGGCCTGGCCGGGCAGGTCCGGCAGCGCCGGTGAGGCGATCTTCACCAGCACGAGGTCGCGGGCCCGGCGGGCCTCCTCCTCGGCCCCGGCCGCCCGGGCGACGAGCCGTCCCAGCGCCTCGCGGTGCGCGCCGTACTCCCGCCGGAGGGCCGCGGCCCGCTCCGCCCGCGCGCGCACCCGCCCGGCGTCGGCGAGGACGCGCTCCAGGGCCTGCGCTCCCGCGCTCCCGGCGCCGAGCGGGTCGGCCCGCAGCTCCTCGCGGAGCCGTTCGATCTCCCGCTCGCAGGCGTCCAGCGCGGGGTCGCCGCTCCCGAGGTCGCGCAGCAGCCGCCGGGCCGCGTCCGCGGCGGCCGCCGCGGTGTCGAGCCGGGGCAGCACCGCGCTCCAGACCGCGTCCACGGCCGAGATCAGCGCGGTGACGTCGCGGAAGGCGGAGTCCATCGCGGCCACCGCCTCGTCGAGGGTGAACCGCTCACCGGGGGTGGCCAGCAGCGAGCGCTGCTCCACCGGCCGGACCTCGGGCGCGAGGCGGACGGCGGGCCCGGTCAGCAGCGCGGTCAGCTCCACCGCCGCCCGGCGGTCCCCGGTCCCCGGCCGCCGGGCACCGGTGGCGATCCGCTCGGCCCGCTCCAGGACGTCGCGGTAGGCGTCCAGCAGCGCCCACAGCAGCGCCGCGCGCTCCCGCACCCCCGCCCAGCGCCGGGCGGTCTCCCCGCGCGGCGCGGAACTCCTCAGCAGCCGGAAGACGGTGTGCGCCTCCAGGTCCAGGACATCGCCGGAGATGCGGTCGCGCTCCTCCCGGCGGAGCCGGAGGGCGTGCTCGATCCCCTCGGCGCTCATCGGCGGCCCGGCCGCCCCAGGACTCCCCGTCAACGGTTCCCCGTACCTCCCTCTGCGCAAGGCCCCCCGAGGAAAGCGTGGTTCTTTATCCGCTCTTTACCCGTTGACGAAGGATCGGCGGGGAAAGTTTCCGAAATGCGATGATCAATAGGCCGGCGTCCACCGCCGGGCGGATCCGCGGTCCTCCGCGCGGCGGACGGCGCCGTGCCCGCCGTCCCCTCCGGAGAGGGGCGACGGCGCGCGCCGGGGTCCGTAGTCTTCCGGCCATGTCCGGCGGAACACGGCAGCGGCCATGACGGTCAGACTGGTCATCGCCGACGACCAGGCCATGATCCGTGCGGGCCTGCGGCTCGTCGCGGAGACCGCGCCCGGCATCGACGTCGTCGGCGAGGCCGCCGACGGGCGGGAGGCCCTCGACGTGGTCCGGCGGCTCCGGCCGGACGTGCTGCTGATGGACGTCGCGATGCCCCGCCTGGACGGTCTGGGCGCGGCCCGGCGGCTGCTCGCGGACCCCCGCCCCCCGAAGATCGTCATGTTGACCACCTTCGGCACCGACCGGAACCTGCACGCCGCGCTGCGTGCGGGGGTGAACGGATTCCTGCTGAAGACCTCGCCGCCGGAGCTGCTGGCCGAGGCGGTGCGGGTGGCGGCGACCGGCGACGCGCTCATCGACCCGGCGGTCACCATGCGGGTGATCGCCTCGTTCGCGGGCGGCCCGGCGCCGGTCGAGCGGCCCGAGCTGGACGCGCTCACCCGGCGGGAGCGGCAGGTGCTGAACCTGCTGGCCCGGGGTCTGTCCAACCCGGAGATCGCCGGGGCCCTCGGTCTGGGCGAGGCGACGGTCCGCACCCACGTCGCCCGGGTGCTGCAGAAGCTCGGCGTGCGGGACCGGGTCCAGGCCGTCGTGTTCGCCTACGAGGCCGGGGTCGTACGGCCGGGGCAGGGGGAGCGGCCGTGCGGAGGGGGCTGAGGGAGCGGCCGGGCGGCGGGCGGCCGACCCGGATGGACCTGCTGCTCTCCCTCGCGGTCGTGGTCACCGGCCTGGTCGAGTCCTTCGGCAGGCAGGGCACGGGGCCCGGGCGGATCGCCGACCCGGTGCCGCTGGCGGCGGGGGCGGTCGCGGCGGGGCTGCTGCTGCTCCTGCGCGGCAGGTCCCCGATGGCGGTACTGCTGGCGCTGACCGCGACCGGCGTGGCCGTGGGGTGGGTGACGGACACCGGCTACTACGCCGCCTGGCACTTCTACTCGACGCTGATCCTCGTGCACACCGTGGGCGGCGCGGCCGAACCGCGCAGCCGCCGCGGTCTGGCGGGGCTGGGCTGCGTGCTGGCGGCCTACGCCCATCTGCAGACCCTGCAGAGCAACGACGTCGCCGAGGTCATGATCACCGCGATATTCCTGGGCGCGGCGTACGGCAGCGGCATCCTGCTGCGCCGCCAGACCGACCGGACGCTGCGGCTGGCCGAGCGGGCCGCGCGCCTGGAGGCGGAGCGGGAGGAACGGGCCCGGCGGGCGGTGGCCGAGGAGCGGGCCAGGATCGCCCGGGAACTGCACGACGTCGTCTCGCACAACGTGAGCGTCATGACCCTGCACGCGGGCGGGGTGCGGATGCTGCTCGGCGGCGACCCGGCGCGCGGGCGCGAGCGCGACATGCTGCTCGGGGTCGAACGGGCCGGCCGCGCGGCGGTCGGGGAGCTGCAGCTGATGCTGGGGGTGCTCCGCGAGGGCGGTGCCGGGCCCGAGGCCCCGCAGCCGGACCTGGATCGCCTGGACGAACTGGTCGAGCAGGTGCGGGATACCGGACTGGACGTCCGGCTCCGGATCACCGGCGAGCGGCGGCCCCTCCCGCCGGGCCTCGGCCTGTCGGCCTACCGCGTGGTCCAGGAGGCCCTGACGAACGTGCGCAAGCACGCCCGCGCCGCCCGGGCCGACGTCGTCCTCGCCTACGGCCCCGGAAGGCTGCGCGTGGAGATCGTCGACGACGGGGCCGGGACCGGTGCGGGCGGGGAGGGGCCGGGTGGGCACGGTCTGATCGGGATGCGTGAGCGGGCCGCGATGCACGGCGGCGAGCTGTCCGCCGGTCCCCTCCCCGGCGGCGGCTACCGGGTGGCCGCCGGGTTCCCGCTGGACGCCCCGGAGGCCGGCGAGCCGCCGTCCGGCGCCGGGGACCGGGACGACCCGGCCTCCGGCGGAGCCGCCTGCGGGGAGGCGCCGCCCGCCGCGCCGGTGCTCGGCGTCCAGATGTGAGGCTCCGGCTCACCGGCCCACTCCGCATCGCTCATGCGCAGCATCCGCAGCCCGATCACCCCGGAGCCGGCCAGATAGAGCAGGCCGCCGACGACCGTGCCGACGGGGAAGGAGGTCGCGCCGAAGACGCCCGCGAGCATCGCGGGAGGCGCCCACCACGGCGCGTGCCCGGCGCGGGCCACGGCCAGCCCGAGCAGGAGCAGGCCCGGCAACCCGAGGAAACCGGGGATCTGGAACCCGTACACCACCCCGGGGTAGGCGAACGCCTCGTCGCCCATCCGCGCGCCCTGGTCGGGCGGCAGGGCGCTCTCCAGGCGGGCGTAGAAGAAATCGCCCAGCATCAGCGAGGAGAAGTTCACCACGCCGAGCAGGGCGAGCCCGCCGGACAGGTGCGCGAGGACCACGCCGCGCCGCCGGACCAGGTGGATCATCCCGATGACGCCCGGGACGAGCAGCACCCAGCTCCAGTGCAGGAGCGAGGCGCTGACCGAGACCTCCTCCGGGTAGCGGCCGTAGACGCCGGCCGAGTCGTCGCCCCGCCGGAGGGCGGGATCGGCGACGACGCCCGCCACGTAGAGGATCGGAGCGGCGATGAGGCAGAGCCCGGCCGCCTGCCTGCGGAACCCGCGCGGATCGGAGAGCACCGACATGAGATCGTTCCCTTGCGTGTCTGTCCCCCGCACCGGGGCGGGCGGGGGCGGAGCAGGGAAACTAGGCGCCCGCGGTGCCGCGCGTCCTCCCTCCGGCGGGCGATCGGCGCTCCGCTCCGGCGCGGACCCCGCCTGCGCCGCGCTGCGGACCCCGTTCCCACGGCGGCGCGGTCCGCCTCGCGCCGGTTGCGGTACGGGCCGCCGGGAAGTGTCCGGTACGGGCGTCACTAGCATCGTCGGCGGGCCGTACCGATCGGGGTCCGGCCCGTCCACCAGCCGAGGAGAACGAATGATCTTCATTACCGCGAAGTTCCGCGTGCTGCCGGAGTCCGCCGACCGGTGGCCCGAGATCACCAGGGAGTTCACCGAGGCGACCCGGGCCGAGCCGGGCTGCCTGTGGTTCGACTGGTCCCGCAGCGTCGAGGACCCCGCCGAGTACGTGCTGGTCGAGGCGTTCCGCGACGACGAGGCCGGGGCGGCGCACGTGCAGTCCGAGCACTTCAAGAAGGCGCAGCAGACCCTGCCGCCGCACCTGGCGGCGACGCCCCGGATCGTGAACACGACGATCCCGCAGGACGACTGGTCCCTGCTCGGCGAGATGGCGGTGCCCGAGCGGGGCTGAGCCGTCCCGCCTCCCGCCTCCTGCCTCCCGCCTCCTGCCTCCCGCGGCCCGGCGTGCCGGGCGGGGAGGGCCCGCGGGCGGCTCCGGCCCGCCGCCGGGCGCGGATCCGCACGGGCGGCTCCGGCCCGCCGCCGGGCCCGGCGCCCCCTCGGCCTGCGGTGATATCCGCTTCCGTATCGATCGCATGCGTATGGCGCTATTGGACAGAATCGAGGCGTTCCTGGTCTGCTGTCAGGCATGATCATCGTCCTTCGCGGCCGTGCCGGCCGTACCGTCATCGATCCCGCCGCGGTCGGGGACCGCGGCCGCGCCGCCGTCGGAGACCCCGGCAGGGGAGCGGCCGGATGAGCCTCTTCGGGGAGCGGGAGCGGGAGCGGGAGCGGGAACGGGAGCGGGAACGGGAACGGGACCGCGGGCCGGACGGCGCCGCGGGGGACAGGACGCGCCGCCCGGGTGGTGCCGGGACCCGCACGGGAGCCGGGTCGCGGATCGTGCGGCTGCTCCAGGCCGGGACGGCCGCGGGGGTGCTGGCCGCCGCCCTCGGCCTGCCGCTCGTGGGCGGCGCGGGGGCGCTGGTCGTCACCGCCGCGGACGAGCTGGACCTGCGGCCGGTGGACCTCGAGGAGCCGCCGCTGGCGGAGAAGACGACGGTCCTGGACGCCCGCGGCGACCAGATCGCGCAGTTCTACGAGGAGTACCGGGAGATCGTCCCGCTCGGCGAGGTGGCGCCGGTGATGCGGACGGCGATCGTCGCGATCGAGGACTACCGCTTCTACGAGCACGGCCCGATCGACATCGAGGGGACCATGCGGGCCCTGGCCAAGAACCTCGCCGCGGGCGGGGTCAGCGAGGGCGGCTCCAGCATCACCCAGCAGTACGTCAAGCAGGTGCTGCTCAACGCGGCCGACACCGAGGAGGAGAAGAACCGGGCGCTGGAGCCCAGCTACGCGCGCAAGCTCAGGGAACTGCGCCACGCGCTGGCCGTCGAGCGGAAGTACACCAAGGACCAGATCCTGGAGAAGTACCTGAACATCGCCTACTTCGGGGCCGGGGCCAACGGCGTCGAGGCGGCGGCCAAGCGGTTCTTCGGGGTCCGGGCCGCGAAGCTGGACCTGGCCCAGGCGGCCACCCTCGCCGCCGCCGTGCAGTCGCCCAACACCACCGACCCCGAGGGCGGCAGGGAGAACCGGAAGCGGCTGCTGGAGCGGCGCGACGTCGTGCTCGACCGGATGGCGGAACTCGGGAAGATCACACCGCAGGAGGCCGCACGGGCCAAGGCCCGGAAGCTGGGCTACCGCGGCATGCCGCTGCCGGGCGGATGCGAGGCCAGCCCGTACCCCTACTTCTGCCTGTACGTGCGCCACGAGATCCTCGGCAACCCGAGCTTCGGCAGGACGGAGAAGGCCCGGAGCCGGCTCCTCAACCGCGGCGGCCTGACGATCAGGACCACCCTCGACCCCCGCGCGCAGGCCGCCGCCGAGAAGGCGATCCGCAGGCGGGTCCACGCCTCCGACGACCCGGTCGCGGCCCAGGCCCTCGTCCAGCCGGGCACGGGGATGATCAAGGCCATGGCGGCCAGCCGCGGCTACGGCGACTCCCCCCGGAGGAACGAGATCTCCTACAACATCGCGGCCGACGCCGCGCACGGCGGCCTCACCGGCTTCCAGGCGGGCTCGACGTTCAAGACCTTCACGCTGATCACGGCGCTGGAGAAGGGCATGCGGCTCGACGAGGGCCTGTCCGCCGGCGCCGGCTACCGGGCCCCGTCCTACGCGACCTTCAAGAACTGCAAGGGCGAGAACGTCGGCGATCCGACGCACACCGTAACCAACGACGAGGGGTCGCCCGGATTCAAGACGCTGCGGACCGGCACCTGGGACTCGGTCAACACCTTCTTCCTGGAGCTGGAGGAGCGCGTCGGCCTGTGCGACACCGTGCGGACCGCCAAGTCCCTGGGGATCAAGCGCGCCGACGGCCGGCCGCTCCAGGAGGTGCAGACCTTCACGCTCGGCGTCAACGAGACGGACCCGGTCACCGTCGCGGCCGCCTACGCCGCCATCGGCGCCCGCGGGAAGTACTGCGCGCCGATGGCCATCACGCGGATCACGGACCGGAACGGCAGGGCGACCGACTACCGGCCGCAGTGCCGCCAGGCGCTGGACCCCGGGGTCGCCGACGCCGCCGCCGACGTCCTGTCGGGGGTCTTCACCAAGGGCACGATGCGGGAGGTGGGCGGCATCGGCCGCGACGCCGCGGGCAAGACCGGCACCACCGACGACCACGCCACCGCCTGGTTCGCCGGGTTCACCCCTGACCTGGCCGGGGCGGTGAGCATCGGCGACCCCCGCGGTTCGACGGCGCACAAGCTCACCGGAGTCACCGTCGGCGGGCGGTACTACGGCGCGGTCTTCGGGGCCACCATCCCCGGGGTGATCTGGAAGGACACCATGACGGCCGCGCTGCGGGGCACCCGGGCCACCCGCTTCCACCCGGTCGACTCCGCCCGCTTCGGCGGCTGCGGCGGCGGCTGCGCCCCCGTCGGGAGGGCCACGGGGACCGGGGAGCCGCAGGACGGCGCCTCCGGCCCCGGCCAGGGGACCGGTCCGGAGGGCGGGACCGGGCGGGAGCGGGAGGAGACCGGGCGGTCCCGGGAAACAGGGGGTGACTGAACCAAGATCCCTATAGGGTGCCCGGCGTGCGCCGCATGACGGGAATGTCGATCGGTGCGGTGTGCCGTGGCCATGCGGACGCTGGCGGTCAAGCGGGCCAGGAGCACCGGGGCCGAGCCGGACGCCGCCCCGGGCGAGGGCGGCGGGACGATGTTCGGCAAGGGCTACGTTGTCATCGTCGTGGCCGAGGTCGTCCTGCTGTTCGGCGGCATCGCGGTGCTGGGCGCCCTGGATCGCCCGCAGGAGACCAACGTCGCCTGGATCGCCCTCGTCGTCGGCGTGCACTTCGTCGCCCTCGGGCCGGTCTGGAAGAACCGCTCCATCATGCTGCCCGGCGCGGTCCTGACCGTGCTCGGCCTCGCCGGGCTCGCCGTGACCTCCACCTCCGCCCTGCCGTGGGTGCCGTTCTTCGGCGGGGTGCTGTCCGGCGTGACGCTGCTGGCCGGCTCCCTGAGCGCCGCCCGGTACGCCCAGGCCGCCCAGGCTGCGCGGGCCGCGAGCGGCTGAGGCCATTTCTCCGAGTTCCCCGAGCTCCCCGGGGCTCTTTTCGCGAGTGCTTTCGAGGTCCATGCGGCCGCGACCCGCCCGGCGGGCCGCGGCCTGCTTCTTTTCCGGTGCCTTCGGGGACATCCGGGGGCGACGGCCGGAACGGGGATGGGCCCGGAGGATGCCCCGTTCCCGGGACACGGGGGGAGCGACTGCCGTACCCTCCCGGACGTGGACTTTCCGTGCACATCTCATCACTCAGAGCGGCGGGAGCGGGCCAGGGAGGAGTTCCGGGAGGCCGGCCGCGAGCTCCGGTGGGCCATGCTCCGGTACGGCGACGCCCAGCAGGCGGTCGGTTCCGGGATCGGATCCCCCGCCGAGCTGGTCCGGGCGCGGCAGGCGTGGGGCTGGGCGCTGACGGAATGGGTGCGCACCCTGGTCATCCGCGAGGAGGTCCTCGACGGGGCGGGGACCGGGCCCGATGACGGACGGGTGCGCACGGTCCTGGGCGCCGCCGGCGGGCCCTTCCCCGCGCCCGGGACGCTCCGGGAGGCGCGCCTGCAGGTCGAATTGCTCTCCACGCAGTACGAGCGGGTCCGCCGCGGTGGTTCCTCCGACGAGGCGGCCCTGGCGCGGGAGCTGTGGGCCCGGGCGCTGTCGGCCTGGGCCCGCATGCTGATCGCGCAGGAGGAGGCCGCCGACGAGGAGCGGATCGACCGGTACGACGGGACGGTGGGCACCTACCTGGCGGACGTCGATCCGTCCGAGGCCGGGCGCGCGGCGCGGCGGCGCCAGATCGTCGCCGCGAGCCGGGAGCGGGCCCGAGCCGCGAACATCGCCGCACGGGGCCGCCCGGACGGAGACGGCCCTCCTCCCCTCACGGAGGGCGCCCCCGGAGGGGGTCCCCCCGCACCGGCCCGCCGATCCGCCCGCCCGTCCCGCCGGGCCGGCTGAGGCGAACGCCTCCCGGGCCGAGCTGACAGATCCCGCTGAAGACACCGTGGTCGGTCAGGCCAAGAGCCAAGCTCTTCCGGGAGGCGTTCGCCTACATCCTCACTGTCAGGCCAGGAACTCGGCGACGGCCGCCAGCCAGGAATCGGGCTGGTCGACGTGGGCCATGTGGCCCGCATCCTCGATCACCACGGCACGGGCGGAAGGGATCAGCTCCGCGGCCCGCCCGGCCAGGGGCGTGGGGAAGACCATGTCCTGGCGGCCGTGGAGCAGGAGCAGCGGCACGCCGAGTGCGGCGAGCCGCCGGGCGGCGTCCTCGGGCCGGGCCGAGGGCAGCATCCCGGCCCGCCAGGGGCGCATCCACTCGGCGGAGAAGCGCACCCGCTCCAGCCGGTCGAGATAGCCGGGCAACGCCTCCGGCCGCCAGACGTCCGCCACCGCCCCGGCGAACGCCGCCGCCCGGGTCAGCTCCGGCCCGGACAGGCCGGGGTCGGACCAGACGCCGGCCTGCGCGGCGCGGCGCTCCTCGCGCTCCGCCCAGCCGTCGAAGGCGTCCGGCGGCACCGGCAGCACGCTGCTGGAGGCGACGATGAGCCGCCGGACGCGCCCGGGTGCGGCCAGGGCCAGGCGCTGGGCGATCAGGCCCCCGTAGGAGAAGCCGAGGACGTCGACCTGTCCGGCGCCCAGCGCGTCCAGCAGGGCGACGAGGTCGCCGGTCGCCGCCGCGGGGGTGTACCGGTCGTCGGCGAGGCCCCGGGTCGAGCGCCCGCAGCCGCGCAGGTCGGGCAGGACGACCCGGTGCCGCCCCGCGAGGCCGGCCAGCGGTTCGCGCAGATAGCTGTGGTCCCAGTCGGGTCCGCCGTGGATCACCAGCAGGGTGCGCTCGGCGGGCCCGGCGGTGCGTGCGACGAACAGGTCGACGGCGGGCTCGGCGGACACGGTGACGAAGGTCTCGGTGAACATCCGGCCAGTCTCCCAGCCGGTCCATCAGCCGTCCTCCGGCCTTCCGGCCGGTCCAGCGGATGATCGCCGAGGCGCTGGCCGAGGCGGCCACTCCGGCGCTGGACGAGGTGATGGCCGGGATCGCCGCCGATGAGCCGGTGCCGTACGATCCCGGCTTCGTCCGTGAGACCGTGCGCGAGGGCCGCCGATGATCAGGCGGTGATCCGGGCCGCGCGCAGGCGCCGGCTCACCGCCTCCCAGGTGGGCTCGACCGGCTCGGCGCGGTGGGAGCCGACCGCCAGGTCCTTGAAGCCGCTGGAGGTCGAGACGCACACCACCGGCCCGTCGACGGCGCCGCGGCGCCGCAGTCCGGCCAGGCCCGCGGCGGCGGACAGCTCCGCCCACACGCCCTGGCGGGCCAGCTCGGCCTGGGCCGCGGCCATCTCCTCGTCGCTCACCGGCAGGGCCTCACCGCCGCTCTCCCGGATCGCCACCAGGCCGCGGTACCCGCCGACGGAGCAGGCGATGCCGTACGCCGAGGTGGGGCCGACCGGGACGACGGCGGCCGGCGACCCCTGCCGGAGGGCGGCGGCGAGCGGGGCCCCGGCGGCGGGCTCGCAGGCGTACATCCGCGGGGTCCGCTCGGCGAGACCGAGGCGCCGCAGCTCGGCGAAGCCCTTCCAGACGCCGAAGAGCAGTTCGCCGTAGCCGGTGGGGGTGAACACGGCCGCCGGGACGCCGATCTGGGTGAAGATCTCGTAGGCGATGGTCTTGTAGCCCTCGGGCCCGAAGGCGTGCCCGGTGTGCGTGACCGTGAGGTTGCTGACGGGGTGGTAGCCCAGCCGGTCGGCGATCAGCCGCATCAGGGGCCACCGCGACTCCTGCGGCAGGGGCAGCACCACCGCGCCGTAGGCGTCCACGAACGACCGGACGGCCGGAGGCGCGTCCGGCGAGGTCAGCACGGTGCAGCGCAGCCCCGCCCGGGCGGCGAAGGCCGCCGCGGACGCGCCGTGGTTGCCGGAGGAGGCCACGACCACTCCCGGAGCGTCCATCCGCACCGCGGCGCTGACCGTGCAGCGGTTCAGCCGGTCCTTGTGGCTCCACGTGGGGTTGCGGGACTCGTCCTTGAGGTAGACACCGTCGCCGATCTCGATCAGCGGGGTCCCGCCCTCGCCCAGGGTGGGGGCGTCCAGCGGCGGCAGCAGGGGCGCCCACCGGTCCAGAGCGGCACTCGGCCCGTGGCTCCTGCGGAACAGGTCGTCCGGCACCTCGTCGTAGGCGTAGTCGACCTCGACCGGGTAGGCGATCTCGGCCGTGCCGGTGCGCGGGCATCCGCTGGTCAGCGGCGGCCACAGCGGATACGTGATCGCCGGGTCCCCCGGGGAGCGCTGACCGGTCGCGAGCGAGTCTCCTGCCATGATCGACAACTTATCGCCGCGCAGCGTCACGGCCTGGTGATCAGGATCTTCTGGGACGGTGCGGACCGGCGCCCGGATCCCCCTCACGCCCCCAGGCCGAGAGGAGAGCCGTCTCCGTAGAGGGCGGCCAGGTCGACCAGGAGCACGTCCGAGCGCCGGGCCGCGGTGGTGACGAGATCCGGGTGGAAGCCGCTCATCGAGAACAGGGCGAGGACCGCTCGATCCGCCTCGTGTCCCTGCCTGGACAGCGCGGCACGCAGATGTTCCAGGCGGGCGAGGTCGGTGCCGCCGCGACGGTCCAGCGTCGCCTTGGCCTCACCGATGACGGCGATCCGGGCTCGCGGGTGCCGCGGAGGCTGTCCGAGCGCGAGCGCCAGCACGTCGATCTCGTGTTTGGTGCGGGTGGCCTGGTCGGTGAACTCACATGTGCCCACGGCCCCGGGCAGCCCGCCCGGAAGGATCTCGTGGGCGTACCGGCGCGTCCATTCACGGGCCAGCGCCTCGAAATGCGGGCCCAGGATCTTGGAATTGAAGGTGGGGACCGAGGCCTTCCACGCTTCGGCGGCGAAGCCCTGGTCGATGACCGATGCCTGGGGCAGGGTGATGAGCTGGTTGAAGCGGATCACCGGATCCACCAGGGTGATGATCGGGCTGCGGGCCTTGAGCAGATCCTGCTCCCTCGCCACGTAACCCGTCGACTCCAGCACATCCAGGGGGTAGGTGACCGCGCCGCGGTCCCTGCCGAGCGCGGCGCCGATCCTGCTTGGCGTCGTGGCCCCGTGCGCGATCGCCGAGAGCAGGTCGTAGTAGAGCATGTGCCGGGTGATGCGCGGGTCCTCGCGCAGGAGGTACTCGGTCTCCGTCCTGGAGAACACCGCGCGGCCGGGGTCGAGGACCGTCCGGGTCACCCACGTGTCGAAATCGGCCGGAGCGGAGGGGGCCGGCCGTCCGGCCAGCGGCAGGTAACCGGGAGCTCCCCCCAGTACGGCATGCACCCGGAGTGCGGCCTCCGGAGACTCGATCCCCCAATGCGTCCGCGCTGTGCGGTAGTCGAACGCCTGAAGCCTCAGGTCGATCACCGCTCTGCCGCGGAGCGGCTTGGCCCCCGAGAGCAGCTCGTGCATGACGCTGATCGCCGATCCGCACAGGATGAGACGGACCGGTGGGTGATCACCGAACTGGGTCTCGTCGTACAGGGCCTGGATGATGCCGGGCACCTCGGGCGAGTGCTGCATCAGGTAGGGCAGCTCATCGATGATGAGAAGAGGACGTCCCGCGGGCCTGTCTCTGGCGACCACCTGAAGGGCGTTGCGCAGCAGCGCCCACCAGTCGTCGAAGCGGATGCTTCCCGCCTGGAGCCCCGCGTACGCGGCTATCTCATCGGAGAGGCGACGCAGCGCGGGAGCGCGCCCTTCCTCGCGGACCGCCGTCAGGTAGAGGCCGCCCGCGGCTTCCGCCAGGGAGTGCAGGAGGAAGGACTTCCCGTGGCGGCGGCGCCCCGAGACGACGCCGATGCGCATGGCGGGTGCCGGATCGGCGAGGAAGTCGCAGAGGAGGGCCCACTCCTGGTCCCGGGCCAGAAGCCGTGCCGGCTTGTCCATCCGGGGTTACCTCCCTACAGGCATGCCGACTTCAACGGAAAACGTATAAGTCTATTTGTACATGCGGCCGCCCTCGGCGATGCCGAGTTCGCAGGCTCGGCAGGACACCGGGCGGAGACTCCCCGTCACCCGGCCCCGCCGGACGCCGCCTGACCGTCGACCGGCACCGGCTTGCTGAGCCGTACCTCCTCCTCCGCGTATCCCAGCGCCCGGTAGAAACCCCGGGCCCGGACGTTGGCCGCGCCGGTCTCCAAGGTGACGCGCGCCAGGCCGCGCTCGCGCGCCCAGGACTCGGCGGCGCCGACCAGGGCACGCCCGACGCCCGTGCCCTCCGCCTCGGTGGAGACGGCGAGCTCGCCGATGTAGGCGTCCACCTGGCCGGTGAAGTGCCGGCGGGTGGCCACGGTGACGAAGCCGCCGATGAGGCCCTCGCGGACCGCCACGAGCACCCCGTGACCGTCGCCGCCGGCATTCTCCAGGGAACCGGTGACCCAGCCGCGCACGGCGTCGGCCACGGCGCCGGCGTCCCGCCAGGCCGCGACCCCCTCGGTCAGGCGCGGGGCCAGCGCGACGACGGCCTCGCGGTCCTCGTCCCGGTACGGCCGGATGACAACACGAGCCTGTTCACTGCCCATGACCGGCAGTCCGGCACCGGACCCCCGCGTGAAAAAACAGCCGGCGGCCTCAAGGACGCCGTCGCCGTCGCCGGGTCGCCCGCCCTGGAAGAGCCCGGCGCGCTGACGCGGGACCCGCGGACGCAGACGGCGCACCCGGACTCGTCGGAGGCCCCGCGCTGGAGCGCGGGCACCGGCTCGTGACAACGGACCCCGACGGCTGCGCCGTCCGCCGGGCTCCTCCGGAACCGCCGGGGCGGTCACCACGCCTGGACCGAGGGCTCCTGCTCGCCGGGGACGACCCGGGCACCGCCCGACTCGAGGTCGAGGCGGAGCAGCTGGGAGGCGGCGCCGCCGCACGGCGGCAGTCCGGCCAGGGGCGACCGGTCCATCTCCTCGGCCGCCCGGTCGACTCCGACCAGCACATGGCGGCCGGTCGGGGCGAGCGCCAGCGACTCGATGTGACCGCAGTCCAGGGCGAGGACCGTCCTGACCAGCCGCGTCCCCTCGTGCAGGACGAGTGTGCGGGTCGGCCAGCCGAGCGCGCGAAGGTGCCGCCCGTCCGGCAGGACCAGGAGCGGGCGGGAGAACTCGTGCTCGCCCGGGGCGGCGACATTCCGGATCGCACCCGTGCCGGTGTCGAGTGCGGCCAGGGTGTTCGCCGGAACGCTGTGCGAGGGGAGCGCGAGGGTCCGCTCGTCCAGCCACTGGAGGCCGTGGCCGCTGGCGGGCCATTCGTGCTCCAGGGTGCCCACGAAGCCGGCCTCGTCCGTCATCCGGCTGTAGGCGACGCGGCCCTCGGGAGAGACGGCCAGGCCGTTGACCATGCCCTCGAGCGTGGGGGTGAGCCGCTCGCCGACCGCCACCCGGCCGTCGGGGCGCATGGCCAGCCGGTAGAGGCGGAAGTAACGGCCCGACGGGCTGGCGAGCGCCGCCACGTAGTGGCCGGGCTCCGTGCCGCGGACGACGAGATCGTAGACGGCGTAGGTGCGCGTCGCCTCGGGCAGCCGGCTCACCGGCTCCCCGGACTCCAGGTCGAGCACGTACGGCATGCCCCATCCGGCCACCGCGTAGCGCGGGGTGCCGTCGGCGTTGACGGGCAAGCCGGTCAGCACACCGGGCAGCAGTACGGCCGACACGACGAGAGCCGCCGCCACCCCGGCGTTGCGCAGGTCGGTCAGGCGCGGCCGGATCCCCGCGCCCGCGATCCCGGCCAGCACGACCATGGTGGCGGGGGAGAGCAGCCAGGCCAGGACCAGGCGCGGCACCGCGAAGGACGGCGGCGCCAGCTGGGCCTCCAGGCACTCGCGCCACCAGAAGGGCGGCTCGGGGGAGAGCCGGTCCTCGGCCTCGGCCAGCGCGATGGGAAGCAGGGCGACCGCCAGTCCCGTCGTGGAGGGGAGCAGGGCGGTCGCGGAGCCCGGCGCGGCGGCTGTGCGCGCCCGCGACCGGATGGCCCAGAACGCGATCAGCGCCAGCAGCACGGGCTGGAGCAGGGTGAGCCAGCCACCGAGGAACTCCGCCGCCTCAGCCGGCGGGCTGGGCGGCGCCGTCTCCAGCGGCGCGCCACTGGTGCACACGACCGTCACCGTTTCGGCGAGCATGGGTTCGACGGACAGTTCCCACAGCGACAGCAGCACCGCTGCCCACCAGAAGAACTTCGCTTTCCGCATCGGGGGGACTTTCCAGGCGATCTACAGGAGGCCGGGACAGCCTAGTGCCTGCCGTGGCGGGAAGATCGGGCCCGTCCTCGGTGGGGCGGGCGGAGGTCGTCCCCGCAGACGCGGGCGGTGCGGCGGAGGGCTCCACCCGGCCCGGGCCGCCGCCCGCCTCCGGCGAGGGCCCGGGCACCGGGCGGGCGGGGAACGCGGGCCGTACCGCCGGCGCCCCGGGACTCGGACAGGAGTCTCCGGGGCGCCGAGGTCATCCGGTCGTTCCCGGCGGGAGGGGGCCGCCTGCGGCCGAGGCCTCCGGACCGGGCCGCGGCACTCAGCCCATGTGCGGGTAGCGGTGGTCGGTCGGCGGGACGAAGGTCTCCTTGATCGTGCGGGCGTTCACCCAGCGGATCAGGTTGAAGATCGACCCGGCCTTGTCGTTGGTGCCCGAGGCGCGGGCGCCGCCGAAGGGCTGCTGGCCGACGACCGCGCCGGTGGGCTTGTCGTTGACGTAGAAGTTGCCCGCCGCGAAACGCAGCTTCTCCGCGGCCGCGGTGATCGCGTAGCGGTCCCGGGCCATGAACGAGCCGGTCAGCGCGTACGGCGAGGAGCTCTCCATCTGGTCCAGCACCGTGTCGAAGCCGGCGTCGTCGTAGACGTGCACGCCGAGGATCGGCCCGAAGTACTCCTTGACGAAGACCTCGTCGGTCGGGTCGGCGCACTCCAGGACCGTCGGCTTGACGAAGTAGCCGGCCGAGTCGTCGTAGGAGCCGGTCAGCACGTCGATCGAGTCGAGCGAGCGCGCCCGGTCGATCGCCGCCTTGTGCTTGGCGAAGGCGCGGGCGTCGATGACCGCGCCCATGAACGTCGACAGGTCGGCGGCCACGTCGCCGACCGTCAGCGACTCGGCGGTGCCGACGAGGTCGTCGCGGATCGCCGTCCAGAGCGAGCGCGGCACGTAGGCGCGGGAGGCGGCCGAGCACTTCTGCCCCTGGTACTCGAAGGCGCCGCGGACCAGCGCGGTGAGCAGCGCGTCGGGGTCGGCCGAGGGGTGGGCGAGGATGAAGTCCTTGCCGCCGGTCTCGCCGACCAGGCGCGGGTAGCCCCGGTAGGAGGCGATGTTCGCCCCGACCGTGGACCACAGGTGCTGGAAGGTCGCGGTGGAGCCGGTGAAGTGGATGCCCGCCAGCTCCGGGTGGGCCAGCGCGACCTCCGAGACGGCCTGCCCGTTGCCGGTCACCAGGTTGATGACGCCCGGCGGGAGCCCGGCCTCCTCCAGCAGCCGCATGGTGAAGTGCGCGGCGAACTGCTGGGTGGGGGAGGGCTTCCAGACCACCACGTTGCCCATCAGGGCGGCCGAGGTGGGCAGGTTGCCGGCGATGGCGGTGAAGTTGAACGGCGTGATCGCCAGGACGAAGCCCTCCAGCGGGCGGTACTCCATGCGGTTCCACACGCCCCGCGACGAGGCGGGCTGCTCGGTGTAGAGCTGCCGGGCGTAGGCGACGTTGAACCGCCAGAAGTCGATCAGTTCGCAGGCCGAGTCGATCTCCGCCTGCTGCACGGACTTGGACTGGCCGAGGATCGTGGCGCCGTTGAGCGTGGGCCGCCACGGGCCCGCCAGCAGCTCGGCGGCGCGCAGGAAGACCGCCGCCCGCTCCTCGAACGGCGTCGCCCGCCAGGCGGGGGCCGCCGCCAGCGCGGCGTCGATCGCCGCCTGCACGTCGGCGGCGGTGGCCTCGGCCGTACGGCCCAGCACGGCGGCGTGGGCGTGCGGCTGCACCACGTCGATGGGGGCGCCGCCCGCCATGCGCTGCTCGCCGCCGATCGTCATGGTCAGGTCGGGCTGGGCGGCGGCCAGCTCCTTGACGCGCTCGGCGAGCGCGGTGCGCTCGGGGCTGCCGGGCGCGTAGCCGTACACCGGCTCGTTGACGGGGACGGGGACGTTGGAGATGGCGTCCATTGCTACTTTCCTCCCAGGGCACGCAGAAAGAAGGCGACGTTGGCGGGGCGTTCGGCGAGGCGGCGCATGAAGTAGCCGTACCAGTCGTCGCCGTAGGGCACGTAGACCCGGACGGTGTGTCCGGCACCGGCCAGGGCCTGCTGCTTGTCGGTGCGGATGCCGTACAGCATCTGGTACTCGTAGTCGCCGCGGGAGCGGCGGAAGCGGTCGGCGAGGGTCTCGGTGATCGCGATCATCCGGTCGTCGTGGGTGGCCACCATGGGATAGCCCCGGCCCGACATGAGGATGCGCAGGCACCGCACGTACGCCTTGTCGACGTCGGCCTTCCTGCGGTGCGCCACCGAGGCGGGCTCGGCGTAGGCGCCCTTGACCAGGCGGACCCGCGAGCCGGCGCCCGACAGGTCGCGGCAGTCGGCCTCGCTGCGGTGCAGGGCGGCCTGGATCGCCACCCCGGTGCCGGGGAAGTCCTCGCGCAGCGCCCGCAGCACGCCGAGGGTGGAGTCGACCGTGGTGTGGTCCTCCATGTCGAGGGTCACGCCCGCCCCCGCGGCACGGGCGGCCTCGCAGATCCGCCGGGCGTTCTCCAGCGCGATCTTGTCGCCGTCGGTGCCGAGCGCCTGCCCGACCGCCGACAGCTTCACGGAGACCTCGGCCCGGTCGCCGAGGTCCAGTTCGCGCAGCGCGCCGAGCAGGACCGTGTAGGCGTGCGCCGTGGCGGCGGCGGCCCCGGCGTCCCGGGTCTCCTCGCCCAGATGGTCGATGGTGACGGTCAGGCCCGCGCCGGTCAGCCGGCGGACGGCCCCGACGGCGTCCTGGACGGCCTCGCCCGCGACGAAGCGGTCGACGACCTTGCGGGTCAGCGGGATTCCGGAGACGGTCTGCCGGACGAGCGGCAGCCGCGACCCGGCGAGGAGCAGTGAACCGAGCATGCCTTCCAGACTAAAACCCCAGCTCAGTGCTATCGAATGTGCAACTGCAACGATCGCCGGGCCCGCGCTTCATACAGATGTATGACAATGGCGGGGTGCTTCAGGAGACCGTCGACGAGATCGCCGCCCGGCTGGGCGCCGCCGCCACGCTGGAGGACCGCTCGCTGAAGCTGCTGGCCTACGCCGCGCAGAGCGGCGACATCGACACCGTGCGCCAGGAGTCCATCCTGCGCCGCCGCGCCTCCGACGAGGTCCGCGCCTACTTCGAGGGGTACGGCATCGCGACGGCGCGCGGCCCGGTCCGCATCCCCGCCGACGCCGAGCTGGGCGTGCTCGCCCGCGTCTGCGTCCCGCTGCGGTACCTGGAGGTGACCTACGGCTACCTGTGGCTGCTCGACGACGGCACGCTCACCGACGAGCGGCTGGCCTCGGTGGCCGCTCTGGTCGCGCGGGCGGCGCGGACGCTCGCCCAGGAGGCCCGCAGTCGCCGGGACCTGGGCGCCTACCTGCGGGCGCTGCTGTCGGCGAGCGCCGAGGAGCGCGCGCAGGCCCTGTCCCCGCCGGACCGGGTCGACCTGGGAGGCCCGGTGGCGGCGATCGCCGTGCGCGGCTCGGCCGACCGGGTCGCCGCCCTCTGGACGCTCCCGCGCGACGTGCTCGCCGACCCCGGCCATCCGGGCCCGGGCGGGCCGCTGGTCGCGCTGCTCGCCCCCGCGGCCCAGGCGCGGGAGGTGGCCGGGCGGGTGCAGGCCATGTACGGCACCGCGGCGGGCGTCGGGGACGCCAGGGAGGGCCCGGAGCAGGCCTGGCGGAGCTGGCGGGAGGCGCTCGGCGCGCTCCGGGCGGCCGAGCGGGTGCCGGGCCTGGCGCCGGTCGCGGTCTGGTCGGGGCTCGGCGTCTACCGGGCGCTGGTCCGGCTGGCCCCGGCCGATCTGCGCGCGCTGGCGGAGGAGACCGCCCCCCTGGCGGCGGACCCCGAGCTGGCCAGGACCGTGGAGGACTACCTCGACCGCGCCGGGCACGTCCGGGAGAGCGCCGCCGCGCTCGGCGTGCACCGCCAGACGCTCTACTACCGGCTGGGCAAGGCCGAGCGGCTCACCGGCCGGGACCTCGCCGACGGCGAGGACCGGCTGCTGGTCCATCTCTCCCTCAAGGCCGCCCGGCTGCTGTAGGGGGCCCGCCCGCGGTCCCGGCGCCCGCCCCGGCGGAGGGCGGGCTCAGCCGCCGAGGCGGCGGAGCAGGTGCCGTCGGGCGGCGGCGTCGCCGGGACCGCCGCGCTCGGCGAGCCGGTCGGCGACGTACCGGCGGTGCGCCTCGTCGACGTTGCCGCCGTACTTGAACTTCCCTGCGATCTTCCGGACCGTCAGCCGCAGGCCCAGGATCCCGGGCAGGCGGCGCGCGTGCTCGGCCGGGTCGGCCGGCGCGCCCTCGGGCTCGAGGGCGGCGAGCTGCGCCCGCAGGATGTCGAGCTTGCCCTCGGCGTCGGTGACGACCTCGGCGTGGCAGACGAGCTGGACCGCGGCGTAGTAGGTGGTGGGCACGCCCAGGCGGGGGTCCCCCTCGCCTGGCAGGACCTTCCACGCCCCGGGGACGTAGGACCAGTCGCCCGCGACCGACAGCAGCACGGCGGGGTTCTCCGCGACGGCGGGCCAGATCGGGTTCGGGCGGGCGAGGTGGAGCAGGATCGTGCGGTCGTCGGCGAGCAGGAACTGGGTCGGCACCACGACGGGGACGTCGCGGTCCCGGCCCGCGGCGATGAGCTGGCCGAACTGGTTCGCGCGGACGAACTCCACCGCCTCGTCGTCGTCGGCGGCATCCCAGGGGTGGATCATCATGCGGCTAACCGTATACCCATCCAAGATCCTCATGAAAAGGGCCCGGTTCCCGGGGACCGGCCGTCCCCGGGAACCGGGCCGCGGACCCGTCAGGCGGCGGAGGGCTGCGCCGCGCGCGACGAGGCGGGCAGCACGTCCTCGTAGGCCCGGGCGAGCTCCTGGCTGATCCGCTCCCACGAGTAGCGGGACCGCACGCGGTCGGCTCCGGCGAAGCCCAGCGCCGTCCGCCGGGTGGGGTCGGCGAGCAGCTCGCGGACGAGCCGGGCGGTCTGCGCGGGACGGTCCGGCGCGACCAGCAGGCCGGTCACCCCGTCCACCACGGAGTCGGTGTGCGCGCCCACCGCGGAGGCGACCACCGGGACGCCGCAGGCCATGGCCTCCAGCGCGACGACCCCGGCCGGGGCCTCGCGGGGCAGCGAGACGACCACGTCGACGCTGCGGATCAGCTTCGGCACCGACGAGTGCGGCACCTGCCCGAGCAGGGTGACCCGGTCGTCCACGCCGAGCTCCTTGGCCAGCATCATCGTCCGGTGCGCGTCGGCGTCGTGCTCCAGGTCCGCCGCGGCCGGGCCGCCGGCGACGACCAGCTCCGCGTCCGGGACGCCCTCCAGCGCCCGCACGGCGGTCCGCACGCCCTTGCTCTCGGAGATCGGCCCCAGGTGCAGCAGCCGGGGGCGCGACCCCCGCGGCGCGGCCGGTCCCTGCCGGCGGAACTTCTCGACGTCGACGCCGCAGGGCACCACGGCGATGTTGCGGCGCGGCACGCCCATGCGGATCAGCTCCGCCTCCTCGCCCCCGCACCCGGCGACCACCGCCGCGGCCCGGCGGCTGATCGCGCGCTGCAGCCGGGCCTTGCGGTCGTCGCCGCTGCTCTCGTGGATGGAGCTCAGCACGACCGGCAGCCGCAGGCCGTCCGCGCCGGCGATGGCGGCCAGTCCGGCCGTCCAGGAGCAGGCGTGGACGACGTCCGGCCGGTCCTGGCTCCAGCGGCCCATCAGCCGGCCGCCGAAGTCGGCCAGGTGGGGCAGCACCTCGTCCTCGGGCAGGTCGCGGGAGGGCCCGGAGGACAGGTGCTCCAGGGTGACGCCGGGGGCCATCCGCACGCGCGCCCTGCCGGAGTCGGACCCCCGGCGCGTGTAGACGGTGACCTTGTGCTCCTTGCCGAGTTCCCGGGCGATGGCCAGCATCTGGGCGCGCTGGGCGGACAGGTCGGAGGGGTCCTGGGAAGAGGAGAGAGCGTCGGAGAAGACGAAAGCAATGTTCACGGCACACCTCTGGGAGGAGACGGGCATGGGGAGCCAGAGATCCTTCAGGGGGTGCCTGCGTCTTAGGCACTCATCTGTATGGGAGAAACCATACCCGGATCACGCTCGGCAGCAAACCTCCCATTTCCGACACCGCGGGGAGCCGCCCCGGCGCCGTGGGGAGGGCGTCCCGGGCCGCCGCCGTACGGCCGCCGCCTACACCACGCGCAGCGCCAGGATCACGATCTCGTCCCAGACCCGCCCGCCGGAGAACGCGTGCCGGTCCTCCTCCACGGTCTTGACCACGGCCGCCGGCGACTGCGAGACGCACCGGGCCAGCACGTCGGCCAGCCGGATCTCGCCGTACGCCTCCCCTTGGTCGTTGCGGGAGGTCACCAGCCCGTCGGAGTAGAACAGCAGCGTCTGGCCGCTGGCCAGCGTGAGCTCCTCGTCGTACGTCTCACCCTCGGGGGAGATGCCCAGCGGCACGCCGCCCCCCGCGGTGAAACGCACCGTGCCGTCCGGTCGCAGCAGCGCCGCGGGGTGGTGGCCCGCACTGGACAGCCGGATCCGCCGCCCCTTGACGAACCCGGCCAGCGCCATCACGAACATGCCGCTGTGCTGCACGGACAGCGCCTGGTTGAGCTTGCGCAGCGCCTGCCCCGGGTCGGGCTCCCAGACGCCGAGCACGCGCAGGCCGTTGCGCACCATGGCGCTGACCGAGGCGGCCTCCTCGCCCCGGCCGGCCGCCCCGCCGAGCGCGAACCCCCAGCCGTCCGCGACCGGGAAGACGTCGTAGAACTCGGCCCCCACCGAGCTGGAACCCGCGTGGTAGATCGCCGCCGCCTCGAACCCGGGGATGTCGGGCAGGCTGCGCGGCACGACGCTGGTGCGCAGGGCCTCGGCGGCCTCCGACCGGTCCCGGAAGCTGCGCCGCACCCGCAGGGCGAGCCCCACGTGCGCGCCGATCTCCTGCATCAGGCCGAGATCGGCCAGGGTGAACGGCTCGCGGTCGCGCGATCGCACGAGCGTCAGGGCGCCCGCGGGGCCGTCCTCGCCCTCGATCGGCACGCACAGCACCGAGCCGGCGCCCATCACCCGCAGCAGCGGAGGCCGCCCGTCACCTGCCCCGCCCAGCAGCGACTCGTCCTCCACCATCTCGTGGACGACCCCGGAGCCGCCGGTCAGCACGTGCGCGATCAACGGCGCGGTCAGCGGGCTCAGCCCCTCGACCAGGCGGATCAGGTCGCTCACCGGCCGGTCGGACGGGCCGAACACGCACGCCCGCCGGGGAGAGCCGTCCCGGACCACGTCGGCGATCACCCAGTCGGCCGTCTCGGCGGACAGCAGCCGCGCGGCCCGGGTGACCGTCACCGGCTGGCGCAGGCTCTCCTCGTCCAGCAGCAGCCGGGTCATCCGGGACAGCAGCTCCTGGCGGCGCGCGGAGGCGAGGATCAGCGCGGCGTCCGACCGCTCGGCCGGCCCCGGCGGGGCCTCGGCGACCTGCGCCTCCAGCGGGAGGATCACCACCCCGGTCATCGCGTGCGGCTCGCCCGGCATCGTCAGCCGCACCAGGGCCAGCTGCACGGTGTGCGCGCGGCCCTGGTGCGCCAGCCGGGTCTGGAAGGTCGCCGTCTGCCCGCTCTGCTGCACCGCGGTCAGGTGGGAGCGGAACGCCGCCCGCCGGGAGACGTCGACGAAGAGCGGGAACGACCTGCCGATCAGATAGCCGGCGGGGCTGCCCAGCATGCGGGAGGTCTCCGCGCTGATCCGCCGGATCACCCCCGAGCCGTCCAGCACCGCCACCGGCACCGGGAAGGTCTTGAACACCTGCCGCAGCAGCTTGAGCTCCCGCTGCGAGCCGTTCTCCCGCTCGCCCGACCGCCGCGGCGCCCTGCGCAGCTCCCGCAGCGCGGCGTCCAGGAGCTCGCGCGCCGTGTCGAGCTCGGCGAGCGCGGCGTCGAGTGTGGAGCGGGGGTCCGCTGGGTAGCTGGACGTGGTCTCGCGCAGGGACAGGACCCTGGCGGTGAGCGCGTCGAGCGCCTGCTCCAGGGCGGGAAGGCCAATGGCTTCGGTCAAGTTGCTCGTCCTCGTCGACGGCCGGGGTGGGAGACGTCCCGCCGTAGACGGTACGCCACCCCGTGGGTCTTATCGGTGCGCGGTCGGATAGTGGTTAAGTTATCGAAACAGCGAAGGGACCTCATGCGATGGACATGATCGCCCCCGTTCTCGCCAGGGACCTCGCCGCCCTGGGCCGGGTGAGCGAGGAGACCTCCAGCGAGAGCGTGCTGCGCGGTCTCACCACCACTCTCGCCGGTGGCGTGCCCGGCTGCGCGGGCGGGTCCGCCGAGCTGTGGCGGGGGGAGCGCCTGGTGGTCTCCGCCTCGCACAGCGAGCTCGTCGTGCTCGTCGACGGCGAGAGCGGCCTGGGGGAGGGCCCCCTGGTCGAGGCCCGCGCCACGGGCGGTCACGTGACCGTGCAGGACGTGCTCCGCGAGACCCGCTGGCCCGACTACACCGCGATGGCCGTCCGGTGCGGCGTCCGCTCGGTCCTGGCGATCCCGATCACCGTCGAGCGGGCCGTCCTCGTCCTCGGCCTGTACGGCGTGAGCCCCGGCGTCTTCGCCTCCCGGAACGTCACCCCGCTGGCCGAGATGCTGGCGGAGCAGGTGAACGTGGCCCTGGCGAACATGTGGGACTACGACGAGGTGCGCACCGACGCGGCCCAGATGCAGGAGGCGCTCGCCGGGCGCGCGATCATCGACCAGGCCAAGGGCATCATCATGAAGTCCAGCGGGTGCACGGCGGAGGAGGCGTTCGACGAGCTGCGCCGCGTCTCCCAGCACCACCAGGTGAAGGTGGCCGACCTCGCCCGGCTCCTGGTCGACGAGCACCAGCGCAACCGGGAGCGCCGCACGGGCCGGGCGAGCTGAGCCCGGCGGCGCCGCGCCGGCCGTACCGGCGGGACGGGCGCCCCGCGGGCCGGGACGGCCGGGAGGGGGATCGGGTCGGCCGGCTCAGACGGGCCGGCCGAACGCCGCCAGCGCGTCGCCGACCGTGTCGTAGAGCGGGAGCCGCTGCGCCAGCCCGGTGATCCACATCACCTTGGTCTTGGCGTACTCCACCCCGGTGAGGGCGAAGCGCCCGCCGGCCTGGGTGCTGACCTGCCACTGGTGCACGATGAGCCCGAGCGCGCGGGAGTCCATGAACGTCACACCGCTCAGGTCCAGGACCATGTCGTGGCCGTGCTCAGCCGCCTCCGCGGCCAGGTAGTCGGCGAACTGGTCCCTGGTGGTGGCGTCGAGCAGGCCTGTCACCTGGATCACGTCGACCCCGTCGACGACCGCCGACGTCAAGGTCAGGGCAGCAGATCCATCACCGTTGTTCGACACCGTCACCCGGGCTCCTCCTCGCCGCTCGCATAGCAACCTTACTGTTACCTGGCGGGGAGTAATACTCCCGGCATCCGGGGAATACTGGATCCGAGGTCCAGCAGAGGGCCTCGCCTCGAAACGTGGTCGAGGCGATGCCGTCTGCCCGGAGACTGCTCCGCGGGTGTCGGCGCCGCCCGACAGTCATATCAGGGAGCAGCAATGTCTGTTCAGGCACTCGAACTCAACGACATGACCGCCGAGGAGCTCCTCGCGGAGATGGTCTCGCCTGAAATCTCTGAATACCGCGCCGAGCGCCTGCGTGAGCGCATCGTCGAGATGCACCGCCCGCTGGCCATGGAGATCGCCCGCCGCTACCGCTACCGCGGCGAGCCGCTCGAGGACCTCCTGCAGGCCGCCTACGTCGGACTGATGAAGGCCATCAACGGCTACGACCCGACGCTCGGCCACCCCTTCCGCGGCTACGCCGTCGTCACCATGACCGGCGAGGTGAAGCGGCACTTCCGCGACCGCACCTGGGCCATCCGCGTCCCCCGCGTCTACCAGGAGCGCAGGGCCGAGCTGAACCGCCTGGTCGCCGACCTCAGCCAGGAGTTCGGCCGCGCGCCGACCGTCGCCGAGCTCGCCGAGAAGATGAAGATCAGCGAAGAGGACGTCCTGCTCACCCTCGACGCCTCCGCCGCCTACAGCGCCCTGTCCCTCGACGCGCCGCTCGGCGCCGACGACGACGCCGCGGCCCTGGGCGACGTGATCCCCGACGAGGACGACGCCCTGTCGGTGCTGGTGGACCGGGAGGCGGTCAAGCCGCTGATCGACAAGCTGCCGCCGCGGGAGAAGAACATCCTCCTGCTCCGCTTCTTCGGGAACATGACCCAGGCCGAGATCGCCTCGGAATTCGGCATCTCCCAGATGCACGTCTCCCGCATTCTGCGTAAGGTGCTGGACCAGTTGCGTGCCGAGCTTCTCGCCGAGGCCTGAATATGACCCGGGTTACGGGGCAGCTCAGTCGGCGGGGACCGAGGTGGCATAGGGTGCGATCCGATGACCCCCGGGCGTACACGGTCGCGGCGCCACGGGACAGGGGAGGCGGTTCACGGGTGAACGAGGACGGTGCTCGTCCGGCTCGCTCTCTGGCGGGCGACGGCCGGTTCCCGCCTTCCTCCGTTCCCCCGGGAGGCACGCCCCCTGCCGCGGGGCCCCCGTCCCCCGACGGCACCTCGCCCCCCGTCGACCTGCCCGCACCAGCCCGCACGGCCCTCGCCGAGCTCGCCTTCTGCCTCCCCGACCTGCCGGCGGTGCGCGAGTTCGCCGCCGCCCACGCGCGGCGCGGCGGCATGGCGGAGGAGCGCCTGCCCGACTTCCTCGTCGCGGTGAACGAGGTGGCCACCAACGCCGTCACCCACGGCCACGCCAGCGCCAAGGCGCTGCTGCGCATGTGGGTCGCCGACGGCGCCCTCGTCGTGGAGATCCGCGACGAGGGCCGGTGGACCCCCGAGGCCGTCCCGGGCCAGACCCCTCCCGGCCCCTACGCCACCAGCGGCATGGGGCTGTGGGTGGCCCGGATGGTCAGCTCCGACATCAGCTTCCGGACCGGCGCCGGGGGGACGACCGTCACCATGTCCTTCACGATCTGAACCCCTTTTTCCGGGTAGGGGGCAGGCCATGAGCCAGATTCCCCGCATCCTGATCCTCGGTGGCGGTTACGTCGGCATGTACACCGCGCTGCGCCTGCAGCGCAGACTCCGCCGCGGCGAGGCCCGCGTCACCGTCGTCGACTCCGACTCCTACATGACCTACCAGCCGTTCCTCCCCGAGGCGGCCGCGGGCAGCATCGAGCCCCGGCACGTGGTCGTCCCGCTCCGCGCGGTCCTGAAGAGGTGCGAGGTCGTCAACGGCTGGGCGGTCGGCGTCGACCTGAGGGCGCGGACCGTGGAGGTGCAGCCGAGCCAGGGGCCCTCGCGCACCCTCGGCTACGACTTCCTCGTCGTCGCGCCCGGCTCCGTCTCGCGCCTGCTGCCCATCCCGGGCGTGGCCGAGTGCGGCATCGGGTTCAAGACCGTCGAGGAGGCCATCCACCTGCGCAACCACGTGCTGGCCCAGCTCGACGTGGCCTCCTCCACCGACGACCCCGAGGTCCGCTCCCGGGCGCTGACCTTCGTGTTCGTCGGCGGCGGCTACGCCGGCGTCGAGGCCCTGGCCGAGCTGGAGGACATGGCCCGCGACGCCTGCCGCTACTTCCCGTCCATCCACCCCGGAGACATGCACTGGGTCCTGGTCGAGGCCACCGACCGGATCCTCCCCGAGGTCGGCCCGGACATGGGCCGGTGGACGATCGAGCAGCTGCGCGCCCGCGGCATCGACGTCCGGCTCAACAGCCTCGTGCGGTCCGCCGAGAACCGCCGCGTCGTCCTGGACGACGGCAGCGTCTTCAACGCCTCCACCCTGGTGTGGACCGCGGGGGTCAAGCCCCACCCGCTGGTGCAGGCCAGCGGCCTGCCCCTGGACGAGCGCGGCCGGATCAAGGCCACCGCCGAACTGACGGTGGAGGGGCACCCGAACGTCTTCACCGCCGGCGACTGCGCCGCCGTACCGGACCTGACCAAGCCGGGGCAGACGTGCGCGCCCAACGCGCAGCACGCCGTACGGGAGGCCCGCACCCTGGCCGACAACCTGGTGGCCACGCTCCGGGGCAGCGAGCGCAGGCCCTACCGGCACGCCTACGCGGGCTCGGTGGCCAGCCTGGGCCTGCACAAGGGCGTGGCGCAGATCTACGGCCGCAAGGTGCGCGGCTTCCCGGCCTGGTTCATGCACCGGACCTACCACCTGTCCCGGGTACCGACCCTGAACCGGAAGGTCCGGGTGCTGGTCGACTGGACGCTCTCCCTGTTCTTCCCCCGGGAGATCACCTCGCTCGGCGCGCTGGCCAACCCCCGCGAGGAGTTCGAGTTCGCGGCCCGGGACGGTGCCCGGACCCCGGCCGGGCGCCGGTGAGCCCTGCGGTCCCGCCCCCTGCGGAGGGCGGCCCGCGAACGCGCGAGGGGGCGCCGTCGGCCGACGGCGTCCCCTCTGTCGTCACTGCCTCTGCGGGGCCGGCCCGCTCACCGCCTGCGACGCCAGCCCCCGCCCCGCCACCCGGCCGTGCCGAAGCCGGCCTGGTGCAGGGCGAGCAGGAGCAGCCCCAGGAGGAGGAAGGTCGTGCCGGTGACGCCCGCGCCCAGCCTGGCGCCGAGCAGGTCGAGCAGCAGGCCGAGGCCGAACACGATGGCGGCGGCGATCGCGAGCATCGGTCACTCCCTTCCCGCCGGCGAGCTTCCGGAGACCCCCCGGGACGCGTCCGCGGAGGCGGCGTCCCCGGAGGGCCCGCCCGCGCCCGGCGGAGGAACGGACGGAGCGGAGGCGGAGGGCGCGGTCCCCGGAGCGGGAGCCGTTCCGGGCGTCCCGCTCCCGGCGGGCGCGGCGGCCAGCTCCAGCAGCTGCTCCAGCACCGACCGGTAGCCGCGCAGAGCCGTACGGAGCCGCTCGGTGTCGCCGTCCCCGTCCTTCCACCGGCTCCGCAGATCGGAGACCCGGGCCTCCAGCGCGGCGCGGATCCCGTCCGTCACCTCGCCGAGGAGCGACTCGGCGCGCTCCACCGCTCCGCGCGGATCGTCCACGAAGCCCACCTGGACCTGCTGCCAGCGCCGCCGTACCTCGGCCGGATCCCCGTCGAGCAGCGGCAGGCGGGTGGCCGGCGCCCCGCCGGACGCCCCGGGACCGGCGTGCGCGGGGTCGGGGACCTCCGCGCCCGCGGTGTCCGGACGGTCGGCGTCGGTCAGCCCGGGACCGGTGTCCGCCAGGTCGCCCGGGCGTCCGGCGGGCGCGTCGTCGTGGGTCGCGGCGGGCTCGTCACCGGTCGCGGAGGCAGCGGAGGCATGCGAGGCGTTCGAGGCGTTCGAGGCGTTTGAGGTGTCCGAGGCGTCCGAGGCGTCGGGGGACACCCGCTCGACGCGCTGGGGAGGCACCGTCGGGCCGGTGTCGCCGAGCCCCTCGTCCCGGCCGTCGCGGCCCGAGTGGACCAGCCGGTCGGCGGGGTGTCCGGATGCCGGGCGATCCGGGACGCGGTCGGGTCGGTCGTTCATACGGGTCACCGTCCTTGGGGGATGCGGGGGGATCCGGAGATCGGGCGGGTACCGGGGAGCACGTGCTCCGTGCTCCCCGGTACCCGCCCGCGGGCGGTCAGCGGGTCCGCGTGTCGTCGCGGACCGGGCCGGAGGGCGCCTGGGCGTGCCGGGGGGAACCGTTCCGGGAGGACCGGGAGGAGGCGCCACCGTCGTGCTCCGAGGTCCCCGGATCCTCCAGCAGCTCCTCGAACAGGGCCCGGTAGTGCACCATGGCCTGCCGCAGCTCCTCGGTGGAGGCGGACTGCCGGGCGGCGCGGCCGCTGATCTCGTGCGCCTTGCGGTAGTGGTCGAGGGTGCGGCCGTGGGCCACGGACAGGTCGGCGATCCGCTGCTCGAAGTCCTCGGTCGGATAACCCCGGTCGGCCATCACCGAGGTCACCAGGTGGTCGGCCTCGGTGACCGCGAATCCGGGCGCGTCCACGAAACGCTCCTGCACCTCCAGCCACTTCCTGGCGTAGGCCTGGCGCGCCTCGGCGCCGAGCGGGCGGATGTCGAGCGAGTCGACCCGCTGCTCGCGGGCGATGAGCTCCTGCTCCGCCGCGCGCCGGCTCTCGCGCTCGCGGACGGTGCGGTCGTACTCGGGGCCGAACCGGTCGCGGAGCCGGTGCCGGCGTCGCTGCCGCAGTACGGCGTAGCCCACTGCGATGATCGCCACCACCGCGGCCGCGACGACGGCCACCCAGATCAAGCTCTCGGTGGACATGTTGCGCCTCCGGTCGGTTGTCTCAGCGGTTGCCCCCGTGCGCTGCCCCAGGGACCCGCCTCGAAACCGCCCCGGTCACCAAGGTGTCACTCTTCGGAGGGGTTCGGCGCGAGGGCGCCGCGGGCCTCGGCGAGCACCTTCCCGACGAGCGACTCCCCGGAGGCGGCCGGGACCTCGCGGAAGCCGTGCTCCGGGTCGTAGGCGACGTCCAGGCCCGCGGAGACCAGCCGCTCGGCCCAGCGCAGGGCGGTGTTGAGCTTCTCCTTCGGGATCACGCGCCCCTGGGCGACCGACGACAGGTTGCGCAGGTTCGTCGCCGGGCCGGACTGGGCGTGCGCGCGGTTCAGCTTCCACGGGATCGCCCGCGAGTGGTCGAGCATCGGCTTCGACAGCCCCGCGGCCCGCTTGGCCTGCAGGATCCCCGACTCGCTCACCCCGAAGCGGGCGGCCAGCTCCGCGTTGGAGAGCCCCTGCGCGGCCAGCCGCCGCAGCTCCTGCTGGTCGATCAGCGCCCTGCGTCCCACGCGCCCCGCCCTTCAGATGATCAATGTCGCCCGGCGACCGCCTCGGCGTGCACATCTCCACTCGATCTGCGCTAAGGTTATGACGTCCGCCCGAGAGGGCGGCCCGCAAGGGCCGACGGACAAACCGGGACGTAGCGCAGCTTGGTAGCGCACTTGACTGGGGGTCAAGGGGTCGCAGGTTCAAATCCTGTCGTCCCGACAGATCGAAGAGGTCTGTTGGATGGGTCGAAAGCCCATTCCGGCAGGCCTTCTTCGTTTCCCGGCCCGCTACCGGTATGCGGGCCGGTGCAGCCGGGGCTCGGCGTGCGGCGTGCCTTTGAGTTCGTGGAAGCCCGGGGTGCCCGCCACCGGCAGGGTCCCGTCCCACAACCGGCCGGCCTGCTCCCCGGTGGGGACGCGGGAGACGACGGGGCCGAAGAAGACGACGCGCCCGCCGCCGTCGCCTCCGCGGGTCCACAGCGCGGTGTAGAGGCGTCCGAGGGCCTGCTGCCCGTGCTCCCGCCGTACGGCGGGAGCACGGGCAGCCACAGGTAGCCTTCGGGATCGCCCTCCGGGTCGTCCTCGCGGCCCTCGTTGAGCACCGACAGGCTCATCACGTGCCAGCGCACCTCGATCGGCCGGACCTTCGCGGCCTCCAGCAGCCACCGGGAGGTGATCCAGGTGCAGGGGCAGGAGGGGGCGAACCAGAAGTCCGCGATCGCGGTGTCCGTCGCCGTGCCGGTCGTGGTGTCGG
The DNA here is from genome assembly GCF_039534085.1 of Planomonospora alba. Lineage (NCBI taxonomy): Bacteria > Bacillati > Actinomycetota > Actinomycetes > Streptosporangiales > Streptosporangiaceae > Planomonospora > Planomonospora alba. The sequence goes on along the minus strand of NZ_BAAAUT010000024.1, from coordinate 77,812 downwards.
TCGCCACCGGTCCTCCGGGGTCTCGCCTCCGGGCGTCCGAGGACGCCTGAGGGCGGCTGCGGGCGTTCTGCGGGCTCAAGCCCCGCCAGGCGGCCGGCGGTCTCCCGGGGCCCGGCGGCGCCACCGGGCCGGGGCGCGCCGGGGCGGCCGCGCCCGCGCCTGCGGTGCCGCCCGGGCGGTGCGGGGCCTCCGCCGCCCGCTCCCGGCGGGTCAGGCCGCGTACCGCGGGTAGCCGTAGCCGACGACCTCGGCCTTGGGCCGGACCCGCCGCTCGACCTTCCCGTTGCCGGTGTTGCCCTCGATCGTGGTGATGGTGCCGTCGCGGTTGTCCTTCTCGACCAGGCCGACGTGGTCGATCCCGTACAGGCTGTCGCCGCGCTTCCAGTCGAAGAAGACGACCGCGCCGGGGGTGGCCTCGGAGCCCCACCTGCCGTTCGCCTCGAACCACTTCGCGTAGGTGACGGTGTAGGCGTCCCAGCCCACGGTGGGCCGGATGCCGGCCTGCTCGCCCACCCAGGAGACGAACATCGCGCACCAGGGGGCGTCGGCGTAGGCCTCGACGTTGCCGCCGTCGCGCTCGACGGTCTCCCGCGCCCGCTGCGAGGACACGTACCAGCTCTGGAACTTGGTGCCGCCGCCGGAGGCGTTCTCGGTGACGCCGATCTGGCTCTCGGCGATCTGCAGCAGGTCCTGCGCCGTCACGCCGGGCGCCTTCTTCGCCGCGGCGGTGCCGGCGGAGGCCTCCGGGCCGGAGACCAGGGCGCCCGCCGTCAGGACCGCGCCGGCGGCGACGCTCGCCCCCAGGGCGGCGGCCAGGACACGGGAGCGGGTGCTGAGGCGGGCAAGGGAGATCATGGAGAGGACCCTTCGTCGGGAGCGGGACGCCTCCGTGCCCGAGGTGCGGTCCTCGGGTCCGGCGGGCGTTCGGCCGTCGGCCGGGCTGTCCTTCTCCATCAAGCCCGTGGAGGGTGGCGGGGCGGGATGCGGAACGGGTGCCGTCCGGTTGCCCCGCCCGCCCCGTCCTCAGCCGACGCGCAGCACGAGCTTGCCCCGGGCCCTGCCCCGGGCGAGGCGCTCGTGCGCGGCGCCCGCCTGCTCCAGCGGGAACACCTCCTCGACCTCGACCCGGACGTGGCCGCCGTCGATCAGCTCCGCGATGCGGGTCAGCGCGGCGCCGTCCGGCTCGACGAGGAAGCCGCTCGCCCGCAGGCCGCGCTCCCCGGCCCGCCGGAGCAGGTCGGGGGAGACGCCGGAGGGGACGGCGAGCAGGAGCCCGCCGGGGCTCAGCACCTCGAGGGAGCGGGTGCTGGTGGCGTCGTGCTCGTCGCCGACCAGGTCGACGACCACGTCCACGTCCTTGACCGCCTGCTCGAAGCGGACCGAGGTGTAGTCGATCACCTCGTCGGCGCCGAGCCCGCGCAGCCATTCGTGCTTGCTGGCCCGGGCGGTGCCGATGACGTACGCGCCGAGGTGCCTGGCGAACTGGACCGCGAAGTGCCCGACGCCGCCGGCTGCGGCGTGCACGAGCACCCGCTGCCCGGGCCGGATCCCGGCCGCGTCCACCAGGGCCTGCCACGCGGTCAGCGCGGCGAGCGGTACGGCGGCGGCCTCGTCGTGGCTCAGGGAGCGGGGCTTGCGGGCGAACTGCCGGGACGGGGCGGTCACGTACTCGGCGTAGGCGCCGGCCTGGCGGGGGAAGTGCGGCATGCCGTACACCTCGTCACCCGGCGCGAGGGTGTGCACGCCGAAGCCGGTCTCCTCCACGACGCCGGAGACGTCCCAGCCGAGTACGAAGGGCGGCTCGCCCAGGACGCCGGCCATGCCCCCGCCCTCGCGGGTCTTGACGTCGACGGGGTTGACGCCCGCCGCCACGACGCGGACCAGGACCTCGGTGGGCAGCGGTTCGGGCCGGGGCTGTTCCACGGTGCGCAGGACCTCCGGACCGCCGAAGGCGTCCTGGCTGACGGCACGCATGTGCGCCATGGTCGTTCCTCCTCGAGGAGTCGTTTCCGGTGATGCCGGGACGCTATCCGCAGGGTAGTGGTAACCCGCAAGGGGTCCTACTATCTATTGGTAAGCATCGAGGCCGTCCTGGAGGAACGCGTTCATGGCCATGACGTGCACGACTGGCCGGCACGACAAGCACGATGTCTACGCCGCGCAGTGCCCCTGCCGGGGGGTGCTCGACCTGCTGGCCACCAAGTGGACCGCGCTGGCCATCGGCGCGCTGGAGGAAGGGCCGCAGCGCTTCGGCGAGCTGCAGCGCCGGCTGGAGGGCGTCAGCCCCAAGGTCCTCACCCAGACGCTGCGCCGGCTGGAGGAGGCCGGGTTCGTGGACCGCACGGTCTACCCGGCCGTCCCGCTGCACGTGGAGTACGAGCTCACCGAGCTGGGCTCCGGCGTCGCCGAGCCGCTGCGCGCGCTGCGCGGCTGGGTCGAGCGGCACCTGGACGAGCTCCCGCAGCCCCGCCCGGTATGACGGCCCGGCCTCCCGGGACCCGTCCGGCCTCCACGAGCGCGAGGTAGCCGTCCTCCAGGGTCGGCTCGGCCGGCCGGGCGGACGGCTCCGGGGGGGCGGGCGCGACGATCCGGTAGCGCATCCCCGCGCCGTCCGGGACGGCGGAGACGATCCTGCCCGCCGGCGGGGCGGGACCGGGGGTGGTGACCGTCCACACCCGCCCGCGGGCCCGGGCGACGAGCTCCCCGACGCCGCCCCGCGGGCACGGCCAGGTCGGTGGCCGCCAGGGCGGGCAGGCTCCACAGCGCCAGCGAGACCGCCACCGCGCCCCCGGCGTTCCAGCGCACCGACAGCAGCAGGCTGAGCGCGGCCAGCAGCGCCATCGGGCCCAGCCGCGACGCGACCAGGACGGCCAGGCCCAGCAGCGTCCGCGAGCCGTCCGGGCGGCCCGCGGCCAGGACGAGGACCGCGCACGCGGCCATGACGAGGAACGAGGCGTGCCAGATCGCGGGATGCAGCAGCCGGGCCTCCATCAGCAGCAGCCCCCACGCCCGGCGCGGCGGCATGGCCTCCTCGGTTCCTGCGTCCATCGGCCGGTGGGTAGCGCCGGCCCCGCCGCGGGGTTCAACCCGCGTCCGACGGGATTCGGCCCTTTCCGCCGGCACGGGGTCCGCCCCCCGTGCCGGCGCGGCCGATCCGACCGGCATCCGTCCCGGCCCGCCGCAGACGGGCCGGGTCCGGGCGGAGGGCACCGCCGCGGACAGAAGAAGTGCCAAATAGTAGTAATTTCATCCCCATGCGACTGGGCGTTCTGGATGTGGGTTCCAACACGGTTCACCTGCTGGTGATGGACGCCCACCGGGGGGCCCGGCCGTTGCCCGCCTACTCCCACAAGGTCGAGCTGCGGCTGGCCGAGCATGTCGAGCGCGCGGAGGACGGGGACCGGCTGTCGGAGGCCGGGGCCGCGCGGCTGCGCGGGTTCGTCGAGGAGGCCCTGCGGATCGCCGAGGACAAGGGCGTCGAGGACCTCATGGCGTTCGCCACGTCGGCCGTCCGGGAGGCCGTCAACGGCGACGAGGTCCTGGAGTGGATCAAGGCCGGCACGCAGGTGGACATCCAGGTGCTCTCCGGCCAGGACGAGGCCCGGCTCACCTTCCTGGCCGTGCGGCGCTGGTTCGGCTGGTCGTCCGGGCGGCTGCTGGTGGTGGACATCGGCGGCGGGTCACTGGAGATCGCCTCGGGGATCGACGAGCAGCCGGACGTGGCGGTCTCGCTCCCGCTCGGCGCCGGGCGGCTGACCCGCGACCGGTTCACCGCGGACCCGCCGCCCGCCGAGGAGGTGCGGGCGCTGCGCAGGTACGTGCGCGCGCAGATCGCCCGATCCGTGGGCGATGTCGCCCGGTACGGCCGGGCCGACCACGCGGTGGCGACCTCCAAGACGTTCAAGCAGCTGGCGCGGATCGCCGGGGCCGCGCCCTCCGCCGAGGGGGAGCGCGTGCGCCGGGTGCTGCGCCACGCCGACCTGGCCGGGTGGGCCGGCAGGCTGGCCGGGATGGACGCGCAGGAGCGCATGGCGCTGCCGGGCGTCTCGGCGGGGCGGGCCAGGCAGCTGCCGGCCGGGGCGATCGTCGCGGACGCCGCGATGGACCTGTTCGGCGTGGAGGAGCTGGAGCTGTGCCCCTGGGCGCTGCGCGAGGGGGTCATCCTGCGCCGCCTGGACACGCTGCCCGGCTGACGCGCCGCCCGGATGGGTCGCCGGCCCGGACCGCGCCGCCCGCCCGGAGACGCCGCTCCGCCGCCGACCCGGCCGCTCCGTCCGGCCGCCCGCCCCCCGACCAGGTTTGCCGCCCCTTTGCCAGGTAAGTCGCAGGGGTATGAACGGCGTACAGGTGGAAGGCGCCGCCCGCAGAGCGGCGAACAGTCGGACGCTGGACAGGTTGGCCCGCCTCGGCCTGGCCTGCCGCGGCGTCCTCTACGGGCTGATCGGCTTCCTGGCGCTGCAGATCGCCTTCGGCGGCGGCAGCGGCGGCAGGGAGGCCGACAAGACCGGCGCGATCGAGATGGTTCGGGAGCAGCCCTTCGGCACCGCGCTGCTGTGGCTGATGGCCGTCGGCTTCGCCGCGCTGGCCCTCTGGCAGCTCTCGGAGGCGGTGATCGGGCGCGGGCAGACCAAGGACCGGGTGGAGTCGGCCGCGCGCACCGCGGTCTACGCGCTGATCACGGCCGCGATCCTGGGGCTCCTGCTCCGCGGCGACTCGGGCAGCTCCACCGACGAGCAGTCCAAGGACCTCACCGCGAAGCTGATGGAGGCGCCCGGCGGGCAGTTCCTCGTCGGCCTGGCCGGCCTGGGCCTGATCGCCCTGGGCGCCTACTGGGCGCACAAGGGCTGGAAGAAGAGGTTCCTGAAGGACCTGCGGATCGGGGAGATGCCGCCGAAGGCGCGGGAGCTCGCCGAGCGGCTCGGCACGGCCGGCTACCTCGCCCGCGGGGTGATCGCCGCGGCGGCCGGCGTCTTCGTCGTGCAGGCGGCGGTGACCTACGACCCGGACCAGGCGAAGGGCATCGACTCCACGCTCCGCTCGCTGGCCGAGACCCCGGTGGGGCCGTGGCTGCTGGGCGTCGTCGCGATCGGGCTGCTGCTGTTCGCGGTCTACTGCTTCTTCGAGGCGCGCTGGCACCGGATGTGACGCGACGGGACGCGCGTGGCGGCGGGTGCGGCCATGCAGGAGGAGGCCGGGTCGGCAAGTCCGACCTGGCTATCCGGTAAGTCAGATCATTCCTACTTTTCCAGGACATCTCTCCCTCGAAGCTCCGCGTCTTCCCAGAGTCGTGGACAGCATCGGGAGGGCCGCATGGACTTGTCGGAGTACGACAGAGAACTCGGCGGAGGGCACGGCGGGGGACCGGGCGGGAGCGAGTGGATCCTGCGGGGCTCCCCCGAGCAGGTGATGAGAGCCCGCCGCCTGGTCTCGGCGGCCCTGGGCCGGGACCACCCCCTGCACGACGACTGCGTACTGCTGACCAGCGAGATCGTCACCAACGCGGTGGTGCACTCCCGCTCAGGCAGGGGCGGCGCCTTCGTCCTGGGCGTCTCCCGCCCGGCCGGAGGCGTGCGGGTGCGCGTGCAGGACGAGGGCTCGGCGTCGGCGCCCTGCGTGTGCCACGCCCCGGACGAGGGGACCGGAGGCCGGGGCCTGCCGCTGCTGGAGGCGCTGGCCCACCGGTGGGGCCTGGTCCGCCGGGCCGGCTCCACCGAGGTCTGGTTCGAGCTCGTCACCGAACCGGCCGAGCTCTCGCGGGTCCGGCTGGCCGGCGTCGGCTGAGCCCCGCCGGAGTCCCCGACCCCCGGCGTCGGCCGAGCCCTTCCGGAGGCCGGGATCCCGCCGGAAGCCGGAGGCCCGCCGGCCCGGCCGCTCAGGTGGCCGCGAGGAGCCGGTCCAGGACGCGGACGCCGAACTCCAGCCCCTCGACGGGGACCCGCTCGTCCACCCCGTGGAACATGCCGTGGTAGTCGAGGTCCGGGCCGAGCATCAGCGGGGCGAAGCCGTACCCCCTGATGCCGATGCCGGAGAAGGACTTGGCGTCGGTCCCGCCCGACATCACGTACGGCACCGGCCGCCCGGCCGGGTCCTCGGCCACCAGCGCCGCGCAGAGCTGCTCGAAGAACGGGCTGTCCAGCGGGGCCGAGGGCGCCTCCTCCAGGCTGACGAACTCCCGCGTGACCTTCGGCCCGAGGAGCCGGTCGACCGTCTCCAGGAACTCCTCGCGGTGGCCGGGCAGGAACCGGCCGTCCACGTGGGCCACGGCGCTGCCGGGGACCACGTTGACCTTGTAGCCGGCCTCCAGCATCGTCGGGTTGGCCGAGTTGCGGATCTGCGCCGCGAACAGCACGCCGACCCGGCCGAGCCGCTCGGCCTCCTCCTCCAGCCGGTCGGTGTCGATCCGCTCGCCGAGGACCTCCTCCAGCGACCGGATGAGCGCGGCCACCGCGGGCGTCAGCCGTACCGGCCACCGGTGGGAGGCCAGCCGGGACAGGGCGTGGCAGAGCTCGGCGACCGCGTTGTCCGCCGGCGGGCGGGAGCCGTGGCCCGCCACACCCGTCGCGGTGAGCCGCATCCACGCGGTGCCGCGCTCGCCCACCGCGACCGGGTAGACGCGGGCGCCCGGCGCCGCGACGCTGTAACCGCCCGACTCGCTGATCGCCTCGGTGCAGCCGTCGAACAGCTCCCGGTGGTGCGTCACGGCGTAGCGCGCGCCGTACGCGCCGGTGGCCTCCTCGTCGGCGAGGAACGCCAGCACCAGGTCGCGCCGGGGGCGCACACCGCGCCGGGCCCAGTCGAGGACCAGGGCGAGCGTCATGGACAGCGTGCCCTTCATGTCCACCGCCCCGCGCCCCCAGACGCAGCCGTCCTCGACCTCCCCGGAGAACGGGTGGACCCGCCAGTCGGCGGGCTCGGCGGGGACCACGTCGAGGTGGCCGTGGACCAGCAGGGCCTCGGGCGAGTCACCGGGGATCCTCGCGACCACGCTGGTCCGCCGGCTGGCCGACTCGAAGACGACCGGCTCGACGCCCGCGCCGGAGAGCAGCTCGGCGACGTACTCGGCCGCCGGGCGCTCGCCGGAGCCGGGGTTGGTGGTGTCGAACCTGATGAGATCCGAACAGATCCGCGCGACCTCGCTCATGCGGAACCCTCCAGGGGGTCGTCGGTCAGGTGTCCCGAATCCCTGCAGGGTAGGCGACGCCCGCCCGGTCGTGCCAGGACGCCTCCCCGGCGGCGCCCGGCCGGTCCGCGCCGGGAGCGGAGAGGCTGAGGAGGCGCAGCGCGGCCTCGGAGGGCGATCCCGGTTCGGCGCTGTAGGCGATGATGCGCTGCCCGGACCCGCCGGGGATGAGGAGGTTCTCGAAATAGAGCTCCATCGGGCCGACGACCGGGTGGTGGAAGCGCTTGACGCCCGAGGTGCACGTGCGCACGGGGTGGCGGGCCCAGCGCGTGGCGAACTCCTCGCTCTGGATGGCGAGCCGGCCGACGAGCTCGGCCAGCCTGCGGTCGTCCGGATGGCGTCCCGCCGTCAGGCGCAGGGAGGCGACGGCGAGCGTGGCCTCCTCGGGCCAGTCCGGGTAGAGCTCGCGGAAGTGCTCGTCGAGGAAGAGCAGCCGGGTCAGGTTGGGCCGCGCGGCCGGGTCGTCGGGAGCCGCGGCGCCGAGGTGGCCGGCCAGCAGCGCGTGGCCGAGCCGGTTCCAGGCCAGGATGTCGTTCCTGCGGTCCAGCACCAGGGCGGGCACCTCGGTCATCGCCTCCAGCAGCCGCCGGGCCGAGCGGCTCGCGTGCTCGGGGCGGGCCGGGGCGGGCCGGGCGGCCGCCGAGGGCCGGGCGAGGTGCTTGAGGTGGGCCGTCTCGTCCTCGGTCAGCCGCAGGGCGCGGGCCAGCGCGTCGAGCACGGAGTCGGAGGCGCCCGCCGCCCGCCCCTGCTCCAGGCGGGTGTAGTGGGTCACGCTCACGCCCGCGAGCATCGCCAGCTCCTCACGGCGCAGCCCTGACACGCGGCGGCGCGTGCCGTACGTCCTCAGCCCCAGCTCCCCGGGATCCAGCGCGGCCCGCCGGCTCTTGAGGAAGTCACCCAGTTCCCTCGCCCTGTCCATGCGTCCCATGATGCATGCCGGAAGCGGCGGGAGCCTGGTCATGAAATGACCACCCTCCGGGATGCCGGTCCGCGCCCGGTCCTGGTCGGCCGCGGGGGAACGGGTGAGCCTTCTGGCGTCGCAGCAACCGAGAGGAAAGGCTCCTTGCACCATGCCGACCGCCGACACCACCCGGAGCGCCGCTCCCGGGACCGCCGACACCGCCCGGAGCGCCGCTCCCGGGACCGCACCGCCGGGCGCGCCCCGGCGGCTCACCCCCCGGCTGCTGCTGGTGCTGGTCATCCTGCTGGCCGCCCAGTTCATGCTGGCCGTGGACTTCTCCATCCTCAACGTGGCCCTGCCGGTCATCGGCGAGGGCCTGGGGTTCTCCCTGGCGCACCTGCAGTGGATCGCCACCGCCTTCGCGCTGTGCGCCGCCGGCTTCACGCTGCTGTTCGGCAGGCTGGCGGACCTCTTCGGCCGCCGCAGGATCTTCCTGGGCGGGCTCGCCGTACTGGGCGCCGCCTCGCTGGTCGGCGGCCTGGCGCAGAGCCCGGAAGCGCTGATCGCCGCCCGCGTCTTCCAGGGGCTGGCCACCGCGGCGGTCACCCCGGCCGGGCTGTCCCTGCTGACCACGTCCTTCCCGGAGGGTCCCCTGCGGGAGCGGGCGCTCGGCCTCAACGGCGCGCTGATGTCGGCCGGGTTCACCACCGGCGCCATCCTGGGCGGGCTCCTGACCGACCTGCTGTCCTGGCGGTGGGCGTTCTTCATCAACGTGCCGGTGGCCGTGCTCGTGCTGGTCGCCGCACCCATCGTGATCAAGGAGTCCAGGCCGGACGGCCGCCCGAGGCTGGACGTGCCCGGCGCGGTCAGCGTCACCCTCGGCCTGCTCGCCGTCGTCTTCGGCCTCACCCAGGCCGGGGAGCACGGCTGGGGCACGGCCGGCGCCCTCGTCCCGCTGGCCGCGGGCGGGCTGCTGCTGGTGGTGTTCCACCTCGTCGAGCGGCGCTCCGGCGCACCCCTGGTCCCCCCGGCGGTGCTGGGCAGGCGCACGGTCGCCTGGGGGAACGTCGCCGGGCTCATCGCGTTCCTGACCGAGACGTCCCTGGTCTTCCTGCTGACGCTCTACCTGCAGAACGTGCTGGGCTTCTCGCCGCTGGCTGCCGGCCTGTCCTTCGGCGTGCTCGGCATCGGCACCGTGGTCGGCGGCTCGATCGCGCCGAGGGTCATCGGCGCGATCGGCGCCCGCTCCGCGCTCATCGCCGGCGGTCTGGCGCAGGCGGTCTCCACCGCCGCCCTGCTCGGCCTGGGAGGCGACCGCTCCTGGATGTGGCTGCTGCTGGCGGCCACCTTCGCCGGCGGCGTCGGCAACATGCTGGTCATCGTCGGGTTCATGGTCACCGCCACCTCCGGCCTGCCCGACCGCGAACAGGGCCTGGCGACCGGCCTGGCCACCATGACCCAGCAGATCGGCATCACCATGGGCACCCCGATCATGAGCGCGATCGCCACGTCGGCGATCACCGGGACCGGAGCGCTCGCCGTGCTCGGCGGGCTGAAGGCGGCCATCGCGGTGAACGCCGCCATCGTGCTGCTGGGAGTCTTCACCAGCCTGCTCTTCCTGCGCCCGCCGGCTCCCGCGCATGCGGCGCGCCGGGACGCCTGACGGAGCGGCGGCGCGCGGTGCGGATCCCCGCGTCCGGGGACCCGCACCGCGCCCGCCCGGATCCCCTGCACGGGAACGGGGGGAGCGGCGTCCGCTCGGCGGCGCCTCAGAGGTAGAGGCCGGTGGAGGCGTCCTGGGCGGCGGTGCGCCGGGCCACGCCGTCGCGCAGGGCGAACAGCTCGGCGAGCGTGGCGCCCGCCGGGGGGACGCCCTCGGCGGTGCCGAGCCAGGCCGCCGCCTCCTCGTACGGCAGCGCGCCCACCTCCAGCTGGGCCAGGCACCGGCCGGGCCGGACCACGGCCGGGTGGAGGCGGGCCAGGTCCTCGTTGGTGGTGATGGCCACCAGCACGTCCCGGCCCTGGCCGAGCAGGCCGTCGGTGAGGTTGAGCAGGCGGGACAGGCCCTGCCCGGTCGCCTCCTTGGCGCCGTTCCTGATCAGCTCGTCGCAGTCCTCCAGGACCAGCAGCCGCCACTTCTCGCCGCTCTCGTCGGAGTCGGAGCCGACCGCGACCTCCATCAGGTAGCCGGGCGAGCTGAACAGCCGCTCCGGGTCCAGCACGCAGTCCACCTGGCACCACGACCGCCACTCGTGGGCGAGCGTGCGCAGCAGCGTGGTCTTGCCCGTGCCGGGCGGGCCGTGCAGCAGGAGCAGCCGGCCGTGCACGCCGCCCGGGGTGAGCGACATCAGCCGGGAGAGCGGCTCGTGCAGCGACCGGGCGTAGTTGCCGCGGACCTCGGGCCAGCGCGAGGTGGTGATCGGCCTGCCGGAGCGGCGGCTGCCGTGCCCGCCGTGCCACCAGAAGCCCATCTCGACGTGCTCGCTCTCCGGGGCCGGCTCCGCGGCGTCCTTGATGGTCTCCTCGACCACCGAGCGGGCCAGCTCCTCGCTGACCGCGGTCACGCTGACCGTGGCGGACCGGCTCTTGTAGCGGATCACGCGCAGCGTCCAGCCCTCGCCGGTCACCAGGCGCGAGTCGCGGCCGTCCTCCTCCCTGGCGGCCCGGACGAGCGTCCCTCCCGAGGGCATCAGCGGCGCGTCGGAGCGCACGCGCTCCAGGGTGGCGGTGCGGGCCCAGGGCTGGGCGCCGGTGGCGAACGGGGAGAGCGCGAGGGCGTCGATGACGTCCACGGCGGTGTCGCCGTCGTCGAGCCAGATGTTCATCGGCAGCTCCGCGGCGTGCTGCTCGGGTGCGAAACGGACCTCCTTCAACACGGACATGCCGGTAATGATCCCGTCTGCGACCGCGGAGGTCGATGGGTTTTCCGCTTTCCACTGCCTCGCCGGCGCCGTCCGGTCGCCGGGCCGGGTGCCGTACGGCGCGCGGGGGCCTCCCCCGGCGCCCTTCCGCGGGGACGGCCTTCCGGGCGGGGCCCGGGTCAGGGGGCCGGCTCAGGAGATCCGGCTCAGGAGATCCGGCTCAGGAGATCCGGCTCAGGTCGCCGGTCTGGGTGACGATGCCGAGACCGGGCACGTCCTTCCAGGTGTAGGTGAGCAGTTCGCCCTTCCGGGTGAGCCAGACGGTCCCCGGGACGCAGCCGGTGCCGGCGGGCAGCTCGAAGGTCAGGGTGTCCTTCTCGACGGCCTTCAGGACGATCCGGCCCTGGCAGCCGTGGGCCGGCTCGGCCCACGCCGCGTCGCGGGCCCCGGCCACCAGTTCGATGTCGATCCTCGTCCCGCCCGGGGAGAGCGGGTTGGTCGAGGTGATGTCGTCCCCGCCCCACTTCCCGGCGAAGGAGGCGGGGATCTTCACGCCCCCTCCGGCGAGCGGGGAGGAAGGCGTGTCCGCGGGCCCCGGCGACGCGCTCGCCTCCGCGGCCGGAGTCCCGGTGGCCCCGGAGGTGCCGGAGGCCCCGGCCGGTCCGGGGGAGCCGGTCCCGGCGGCCCGCGTGCCGGTTCCGGCCGCCGTGGGCGGGGCGACCGACCCGGCGGACCCGGGACGGTCGCCGAGCGTGAGCCAGGCGGCGGCTCCCGCCGCGACCAGCACGGACAGCACCGCCAGGACCGAGCCGGTCACGAACCCCCTGGAGCGCCCGCGCCCCTCCAAGGTGCTCTGGGAGGACCGCCCACCGGGCCCGGTCCGCTCCGGTCCGCTCCCTGGGCCGGTCCGCTCCGGGCCGGAGCCGGGCGGGACGGCGGCCCGCGGCGCGCCCTCGGGGACGCCGGGGGTCCCGGCGGGGGATGCCTGCCGGGCGCCGATCCCCGCCAGGTCCTCCACGGAGGGCGCGCCGCCCGCCCCCGGATCGACCAGGCCGACCATCAGCGACCGGGAGGTGGGGCGGCGGGCGGGGTCCTTGTCCAGGCAGGAGGCGATCAGCGCGCCGTACCGGGCGGGCAGGGCCGACAGGTCGGGCTGGAAGTGCAGGACCCGGTGGAGCACGGCGGGCACGGTGTCGGCCCCGAACGGCGAGCGCCCGGTCGCCGCGTAGACCATGGTCGCCGCCCAGGCGAACACGTCGGAGGCGGGCGAGGCCGGGGACCCGGCGACCTGCTCCGGGGACAGGTAGGCGGGGGTGCCGATCAGGCCGGAGGTGTGGGTGGCGGCGCCCTCGTCCCGGGCGATGCCGAAGTCGACCACCCGGGGCCCGTCCGGGCCGAGCAGCACGTTGGCGGGCTTGAAGTCGCGGTGCACCACCCCGGCCGCGTGGATCGCCGCCAGCGCGGTGGCGGTGCCGACCACCAGGCGCTCCAGCTCGCCGCCGCGCAGCGGACCGTCCCGCTTGACGCGCTGCTCCAGGGAGGGGCCGTCCACGAACTCGCTCACCACGTACGGGCGGGGCCCGTCCACCGAGGCGTCCAGCACCCGCGCCGTGCAGAACGGGGCGACGCTCTCCAGCGCCGACAGCTCCCGGGCCAGCCGGTTCCGGGAGTCGGCGTCGCCGCGGAAGAGCAGTTTGACCGCCACGGGCTCCCCGCCGGGCGCGTGCGCGAGGTAGACGACGCCCTGGCCGCCCTCGCCGAGCCGTCCGGCCAGACGGTAGTGGCCGAGGCGGGCCGGGTCGTCCGGGGTCAGGGGGGCTGCGGTCATGGGGGCAAGGCTAGCGAGGCCGGTCGGATATGGGCAGAGGCCGCCGGGGCGGAGGCGCCGGGACGGGTCGGACGTTTGGGCGGGGCCCGCGGGGAAAGGGAGGGCGGGGTTTCCCCGTCCGGAGGCGTACGGGAGCGGTCCGGCGCCGGGCCGCTCGGTGAACCGCCCGATGCGGCGGTGCGTCACCCGTTACGCTCCGGTCATCCCTCGACACTCGATCCCCCTGGAGACGACTTCCGTGGCCATCGACCTAGTGACCCGGCGCGAGTGGGGCGCCCGCCAGCCGCGCGGTTCGTACACGCAGATCAGCTCCACCAGGGGCGTGAAGGTCCACTACACGGGCGGCCGGGTGGACCCCCGGATCGTCGACGACCACGCGCGCTGCGTGGCTCTGGTGAAGTCCATCCAGAACAGCCACATGGACGGGAACGGCTGGATGGACATAGGTTACTCGCTGGTAGCCTGTCCGCACCGGAAGGTGTTCGAGGGGCGGGGGCCGAGGCGGCTGCCGGCCGCGAACGGCTCCGGGCTCAACGCCGACCACTACGCCGTGCTCGGCCTGGTCGGCTCCTCCGGGCTGGTCCAGCCCACCGACGGCATCCTGCACGGCATCCTCGACGCCGTCGAGTACCTCCGGGAGCGCGGCGGCGCGGGCCGGGAGATCAAGGGCCACCGCGACGGCTACGCGACCTCCTGCCCGGGCGAGCCGCTCTACGCCTGGGTGCGGCGCGGCGCCCCCCGCCCGGGCGGCGGCGCCCCGAACCCGCCCGAGCCGCACCCGCCCTTCCCCGGCCGGACGCTGAGGTACCCGCCGGTCATGGAGGGCGAGGACGTGCGCACCTGGCAGCGGCGGATGCGCGAGCGCGGCTGGAAACTCGACGCCGACGGCCTGTACGGGCCGCGCTCCCGTGACGTGGCGCGGGCGTTCCAACAGGAGAAGGACCTGCCCGTCACCGGGGCGGTGGACCGCGCCACCTGGAACGCCGCCTGGCAGGAGCCGGTCACCTGACCTCGCGGCCGGGCGGCGGGCGGCCCCGGGGCCGCGGGCGCGGGACCCCGCGTCCCGCCACGCCGGGCTCCCCGGCCCCGCCACGCCGGCCGCTCGACGGGACCCGGACGGGCATCGGAGCAAGCGACGGCTTACCATCCCCTTCATGACCGTCCCACCTGAGGAACTCCGGCTCGCCGCGGACTTCCCGCCGACCACCCGCGACGGGTGGCGGGAGCTGGCACTCGGCGTCCTGCGCAAATCGGGAGTGGAGGCGTCCTCCCCGGAGGAGGCGCTGGCCGCGACCACCTACGACGGCGTGACCGTCGCGCCGCTGTACGACGCCTCCGACCTGCCCGGCGATCCCGGGCTGCCGGGGGCGGCGCCCTACGTGCGCGGGGCGCGGCCGGTGCGCGGCGGCTGGGACGTGCGCCAGCGGCACGAGACGGCCGACCCCGAGGCGGTCCTGGCCGACCTGGAGGGCGGCGTCACCTCCCTCTGGCTGGCCCTGGCGCCCGAGGACCTGCCCCGAGTGCTGGAGCCGGTCCACCTGGAGCTGGTCCCGGTCACGCTGGAGGCGGGGGAGCGGACCCGCGAGGCCGCCGAGGCGCTGTTCGCGCTCGCCGCGGAGCGGGCGGGGAAGGATCGGGCGGACGCGGCGCCGGGAGCCGGAACGGGAGTGCCCGCCGGCCACCTCACCGGGAACCTCGGCGCGGACCCCCTCGGCCTGCGGGCCCGGGGCGCGGACGCGGTGGCGGGGGAGGCCGCCGCGCACGACGCCGTCGAGCTGGCCCGCCGGTGCGCGGCGGACCTCCCCGGGCTGCGGGCGCTCGTGGCGGACGCCACGCCGTACCACGACGCGGGCGGCGGCGACGCCGAGGAGCTGGGCTGCTCAATCGCGACCGGCGTCGCCTACCTGCGCATGCTCACCGGCGGCGGGCTGGACCTGGAGCGGGCCTTCGGGCAGATCGAGTTCCGCTACGCCGCCACCGCCGACCAGTTCCTCACCATCGCCAAGCTCCGCGCCGCCCGCCGGCTGTGGGCGCGCGTCGCCGAGGTGTGCGGGGCGTCCGCCGCGCCCGACCCCGCCGACCCGGGCCGCTCCCTGGCCGCGCAGGTGCAGCACGCGGTGACGTCCTCGGCGATGATGACCGCCCGCGACCCGTGGGTGAACATGCTCCGCACCACCGTGGCCTGCTTCGCCGCCGGGGTCGGCGGCGCCGACGCGGTGACCGTGCAGCCGTTCGACGCCCGCCTGGGCCTGCCCGACGCCTTCGCCCGCCGCATCGCGCGCAACACCCACGCGCTGCTGGTCGAGGAGGCGCACGTCGCCCGGGTGACCGACCCGGCCGGCGGCTCCTTCTACGTCGAGCGGCTCACCGACGACCTCGCCGAGCGGGCCTGGGCCTGGTTCCAGGAGATCGAGCGCGCCGGCGGCATGGCCGAGGCCCTGGCCTCGGGCCTGGTCGCCGACCGGCTGGCCGCCACCCGGGAGCGGCGCGCGGCCGACATCGCCCGCCGCCGGTTCCCGATCACCGGTGTCAGCGAGTTCCCCGACCTGGCCGAGCGGCTCCCGGAGCGCGCGCCCCGGCCCGCCGTCCCCGCCGGGGAGCGCGGCGGCCTGCCGGTCGTGCACTACGCCGGCGAGTTCGAGGCGCTGCGCGCGCTGGCCGACGCCCAGCCGGAGCGGCCGGCCGTCTTCCTGGCCACGATCGGCCCGATGGCCGCGCACACCGCCCGCGCCGCGTTCGCGGCCAACCTCTTCGCGGCGGGCGGCATCGCCACCGTGTCCTCCGGGCCGCTGACCGACCCCGGCGAGATCGCCGCCGCCTTCGCCGCGAGCGGCGCGAAGGTCGCCTGCCTGTGCTCCAGCGACGCGCTGTACGGCGAGCACGCCGAGGGCGTCGCCGCCGCGCTGGCCGAGGCCGGGGCGGTACGGATCTGGCTGGCGGGCAGGGGAGAGCACGCGGGCGTGGACGGCCGCCTGTACGCCGGGTGCGACGCCCTCGCCGTGCTCCGCACGACCTTCGACGACCTGGGGGTGACCCGGACCGCCGCCCCGCACGGCCCGGCCGCCTCCGACGACCTGGGGGTGACCCGATGATTCCCGACTTCTCGCAGGTCGGCCTGGCGGGAGAGCCCGCGGCGCCGGACGAGGCCGCCTGGGCGCAGGCCGTACGGCGCGCGACCGGGCAGGAGCCCGCCGAGCTGGCGTGGGAGACCCCGGAGGGCATCGCGGTCAAGCCTCTCTACACGGCCGCCGACACCGCGGGCCTGGACTTCCTTTCGACCTATCCGGGGGCCGCGCCGTTCCTGCGCGGGCCGTATCCGACGATGTACGTCAACCAGCCGTGGACCATCCGGCAGTACGCCGGGTTCTCCACCGCCGAGGAGTCCAACGCGTTCTACCGGCGCAACCTGGCCGCCGGGCAGAAGGGGTTGTCGGTCGCCTTCGACCTGGCCACCCACCGCGGCTACGACTCCGACCATCCGCGCGTGGCCGGCGACGTCGGCATGGCGGGCGTGGCGATCGACTCGATCTACGACATGCGGCAGCTGTTCGACGGGATCCCGCTCGACAAGATGAGCGTGTCGATGACCATGAACGGCGCGGTGCTGCCGGTGCTGGCGCTGTACATCGTGGCCGCCGAGGAGCAGGGGGTGGCGCCCGGGCAGCTGGCCGGGACCATCCAGAACGACATCCTCAAGGAGTTCATGGTCCGCAACACCTACATCTACCCGCCGGGGCCGTCGATGCGGATCATCTCCGACATCTTCGCCTACACCAGCGAGAAGATGCCGAAGTTCAACTCCATCTCGATCTCCGGCTACCACATCCAGGAGGCCGGGGCCACCTGCGACCTGGAGCTGGCCTACACCCTCGCCGACGGGGTGGAGTACCTGCGCGCGGGTGTGGCGGCCGGGCTGGACGTGGACCGGTTCGCGCCGCGCCTGTCGTTCTTCTGGTGCATCGGCATGAACTTCTTCATGGAGGTGGCCAAGCTCCGCGCGGCCCGGCTGCTGTGGGCGAAGCTGGTGCGCGGCTTCGGCGCGGAGAACCCCAAGTCGCTGTCGCTGCGCACCCACTCGCAGACCTCCGGCTGGTCGCTGACCGCGCAGGACGTGTTCAACAACGTGGTGCGCACCTGCGTGGAGGCGATGGCCGCCACCCAGGGCCACACCCAGTCGCTGCACACCAACGCGCTGGACGAGGCGCTGGCCCTGCCCACCGATTTCTCCGCGCGCATCGCCCGCAACACGCAGCTGATGCTCCAGCAGGAGTCGGGCACCTGCCGGGTGATCGACCCGTGGGGCGGCTCCCACTACGTCGAGCGGCTCACCCACGACCTGGCGGCCAGGGCCTGGGGGCACATCCAGGAGGTCGAGGCGGCCGGCGGCATGGCCGAGGCGATCGACGCCGGGCTGCCCAAGCTCCGCATCGAGGAGGCCGCCGCCCGCACCCAGGCGCGCATCGACTCCGGCCGTCAGCCCGTCATCGGGGTCAACAAGTACCGCCCGGACGCCGACGAGCCGATCGAGGTGCTCAAGGTCGACAACACCGCGGTGCGGGAGCGGCAGCTGGCCAAGCTGCGCCGGCTGCGCGCCGAGCGCGACCCGCGGGCGGTGGAGGAGGCCCTGGCAGCACTCACGGCGGGCGCGGCGGGCGACGCCAACCTGCTGGAGCTGGCCGTGGCGGCGGCGCGGGCCAAGGCCACGGTCGGGGAGATCTCCGACGCGCTGGAGAAGGTCTTCGGCCGGCACGCCGGGCGGATCCGCACGATCTCCGGCGTCTACCGGGAGGAGGCCGGCTCGGGCGTGGCGGCCGTGCGCGAGGCGTGTGCCGAGTTCGAGAAGGCCGAGGGCCGCCGCCCGCGCATCCTCGTCGCCAAGATGGGCCAGGACGGCCACGACCGGGGCCAGAAGGTGATCGCCACGGCCTTCGCCGACCTCGGCTTCGACGTCGACGTCGGCCCGCTCTTCCAGACCCCGGAGGAGGTCGCCCGCCAGGCCGTCGAGGCCGACGTGCACGTGGTGGGCGTCTCCTCGCTGGCGGCCGGGCACCTGACGCTGGTGCCCGCGCTGAAGAAGGCCCTGGCCGGCCTCGACGCCGACGACATCATGATCGTCGTCGGCGGCGTCATCCCGCCCGGCGACTTCGACGAGCTGCGCGCCGCCGGAGCCTCGGCGATCTTCCCGCCGGGCACCGTCATCGCCGACGCGGCGCTGACCCTGCTGAAGGACCTGTCGGCCCGGCTCGGCCATGCGTCTTGACGACTACCTCCACGGGGTGCGGTCCGGCTCGCGCCGCTGGATCGGCCGGGCCGTCACCCTCGTGGAGTCCACCCGGGCCGACCACCGCGAGCTGGCGCAGCGGCTGCTGGTCGAGCTGGCCCCGCTGGCCGGCAAGGCCCGCAGGATCGGCGTCTCCGGTGTGCCCGGGGTCGGCAAGTCCACCTTCATCGACGCGCTCGGCACCCATCTGACCGGGCTGGGCCACCGGGTGGCGGTGCTCGCCGTCGACCCGTCGTCCACCCGGACGGGCGGGAGCGTGCTCGGCGACAAGACGCGCATGGCCCGCCTGGCCGCCGACGAGAGCGCCTTCATCAGGCCCTCGCCCACGGCCGGGACCCTGGGCGGGGTGGCCCGGGCGACCCGGGAGGCCATGGTCGTCGTCGAGGCCGCCGGCTACGACGTGGTGCTGGTGGAGACCGTGGGCGTCGGCCAGTCGGAGACCGCCGTCGCCGACATGGTGGACACCTTCCTGCTGCTCGCGCTCGCCCGGACCGGCGACCAGCTGCAGGGCATCAAGAAGGGTGTGCTGGAGCTCGCCGACGTGATCGCGGTCAACAAGGCCGACGGCCCGCACGAGCAGGACGCCCGCAAGGCGGCCCGGGAGCTGGCCGGGGCGCTGCGGCTGCTCCGCTCCGAGCGCGCGGTCCCGGTGCTGACCTGCAGCGGGCTGACCGGCGACGGCCTTCCGGAGCTCTGGCGGCGGCTCGTCGCGCACCGCGACGCCATGGAGGTCTCCGGCGAGCTCGCCGAGCGGCGCCGGCGCCAGCAGGTCGGCTGGACCTGGGCCCTGGTCACCGACCGGCTCCTGCAGCGGCTCCGCGAGCACCCCGCGGTGGCGGCGGTCGCCGCCGAGGCCGAGCGCGCCGTCCTCGACGGCACCCTCACCCCGGCGCTGGCCGCCGAGCGCATCCTCGACGCCTTCACCCGGGGCGGCTGACCGCCGGTCCCGCGCCGGTCGCCTCGCCGGTGCGCGGCGGCCGTGCGGGCGCCGCCCCGCCCAGATCGCCCCGCCGCGGTCGGCCCGCGGCGGCCGTGCGCGTGCCGTCCGGGTCCCACGGCGGCGGCCTGCGGAGAACGGTGCCGGATATAAATCTTTTCTCTTCCGTGGTGGATACATACCACCGAGGAATTATCAGAAAATAGACAAATCGCTTCATGTGGCGAATGCGGCCATAGGTGTAATTGTCTGCGTGCTAGTGTTCGGCGGTGCGTGAGGGGCGCACCGCCGTACCGGCCGTGTACTGGGCGAACTTCCGGCCCGCCCCTGCTGGATCCACTATGAATTCTTTTCGTTTTCGACGGTTCACCAGGGTGGGACTATGCGCTTGAGCAACGCGCGTCTGCGGACAAAGATCACGGCGCTGCTGGTCTCCCTCGCCGCCCTGTGGATGTTCACCGCCTGGGTGACGGTCCGCGACGGCCTCAACATGCTGGGCGTGACCACGCTCAACACCGGCGTGGCCGAACCGGGCCACCGGCTCCTGTCCGAACTGCAGGCCGAGCGGCGGCTCACCCTGCTCGCGCTGGCCGACCCCGACGGGGGCCGCCGGGAACGCGAGGAACTGCGGGCCCAGCGCAAGCGCACCGACGCCGCCGCCGCGCACCTGCGCGGGTCCAGCGCCTCCACCGGCGTGGAGCTGGCGATGAGCGACGAGGCGGAGCGGCGGCTCGCCCTGCTCCTCCGGCGGCTGGACGGGCTCGCCGCCGTCCGGCAGGCGGCCGACGGCGGCCGGACGGACCGGATCCGGACCGCCGAGGGGTTCACCGGGATCATCGACGCCGCCCACTTCACCTACGACGCCCTCTCCTCGCTGGACGACGAGGGGATCGCCAAGGACGTCCGTACGTTCATCCAGCTCAACCGGGTCGTGGAGCTGACCGCCCGGACGGACGCGATGGCGGCGGGCGCCCTGGCGGGCGGCGGCTTCACCGACGAGGAGCGCGTCCTGTTCACCCGGACCGTCGGCACGCAGCGCTTCCTGCTGTCCCAGGTGGAGGCCGAGCTGCCCGAGGTCGACCGGGGGACCTACCGGAAGCTGGCCGACGGCGAGCAGTTCGCCCGCCTGCGGGCGATGGAGGATCTCCTGGCCGGTGACGGCCAGGTCGACCTGGAGCGGTGGACCGCCGCCTCCGAGCACGTGCAGGCGGGGCTGTGGAACCTCGCGATCACCGGCGGCGCCAACCTGATCGAGCGCTCCACCCCGGTCGTCGCCGGAGTGATCATCCGGCTCGTGCTGGCCGGCGGTCTGGGACTCGTCGCCGTCATCGCCTCGGTCGTCCTGTCCGTCACCACCGCCCGCGCCCTGGTCCGGCAGCTGGAGAAGCTGCGGGACGCCGCCCGGGAGCTGGCCGACCGGCGGCTGCCCGGCGTGGTGGAGCGCATCGGCCACGGCGAGGACGTGGACGTCGCCGTCGAGGCCCCGCCGCTGCGGTTCGGCGACGACCAGATCGGGCAGGTCGGCCAGGCGTTCAACGCCGTCCAGCGGACCGCGATCAAGGTCGCGGTCGAGCAGGCCCAGCTCCGCCGCGACATCGCCGACATCCTGCGCAACCTCGCCCGCCGCACCCAGAGCCTGGTGCACCGCCAGCTGAGCGTGCTGGACACGATGGAGCGGCGCGAGCAGGACCCGCAGGAGCTGCGCGACCTGTTCCGGCTGGACCACCTGGCGACCCGGATGCGGCGCTACGCGGAGAACCTCCTCGTGCTCGCCGGGGCGGCGCCCGGCCGCGCCTGGCGCGGGTCGGTCCCGATGCTCGACGTGGTGCGCGGCGCGCTGGCGGAGATCGAGGACTACACCCGGGTCGACGTGCTCCCCATGGGCGAGGCGGCGCTGGACGGGCGGGCCGTCGGCGACGTCATCCACCTCGTGGCCGAGCTGGTGGAGAACGCGGCCTCGTTCTCCCCGCCCTACACGACGGTGAAGGTCGGCGGGCACGCCGTGGCCCACGGCTACGCCGTCGAGATCGAGGACCGGGGCCTGGGCATGAGCGAGGAGGACATCGCCGCGGCCAACGAGCGCATCGCCGACCCGCCCGAGCTCAAGCTGGCGGGCAACGCCCGGCTGGGCCTGTACGTGGTCAGCCGCCTGGCCGAGCGGCACGGCATCCGGGTGACGTTCAAGGCCTCGCCGTACGGCGGCACGACCGTCGTGGTGCTGATCCCGCAGGAGCTGATCGTCCAGCCGGCCGGGCCGCAGGCCCCCGAGCCGGTGAGCGTGCCCGCGGCCCGGGCCGAGGCCGTCCCCGCCGCCCGCGCCGAGACCGCCGTGCGGCCGGCGGAGGGCGCCGTGCGGACCGAGGGCGCCGGCCGGCACGGGGCGCCCGCCGTCCCGGCCCCGTGGGAGGCCGACCCGCTGGGGCTCGGGACCGCGTCCGCGCCGGTGGGGCGCGGATGGGACACGGCCCCCGCGGGCCCGGCGGGACCGGCCCCCGGAACGGCGGAGCGGCGGAGCGGCGCGGCGGAGCCGGGGCCCGGTACGGCAGAGCTGAAGGAGAGCGCCATGGACACCCCCGGCGGGGCCTCCCCGCCCCACCGGCGGCAGACGCCCGCCCCCGGCACGGCCTCCGAGCGGCCGCCGTCCGTCCTGCCGCCGCCGGACACCAGCCACACCCCGGGCGGCCTGCCGCGCCGGGTCCCGCAGACCCACCTCGCCGTGCCGCTGCGCGAGGACGAGCCGCTCCCGGCGCCGGAGCCGGTGGAGGACGACGAGCGCTCCCCCGAGGAGATCCGCGCCGCCTTCTCCTCCTTCCAGGCGGGCACGCTCCGCGGCCGGTCCGACGCCGCCCGGCTGCTCGCCGGGGGCGGCGAGCCCGCGGACGACGCCCGGCCGTCCGCGTGACCCCCGCGACGACCACGACGCACACCTGCCGGCTCCGCTCCGGCGGGTCGCCGAAGGCCGTAAGCCCGAACGGCAGAGAGAGGACGACAGTGGTGCAGGGAACAGGATCCGTCACCGACCTGGCCTGGTTGCTCGACGACCTGGTCACGCGGGTGACCGAAGCGGAGAAGGGCATCGTCTTCTCCACCGACGGCCTGCTCATGGCCGCCTCGGCGGGGCTCGGCCCGGCCGACGCCGAGCACCTGGCCGCGGTGGGCTCGGCGATCCAGAGCCTCGGCAGGGGGGTCAGCGAGCGGGTGGGCGGCGGCACGGTGCGCCAGACCGTCATCGAGATGCGCTCGGCCTACCTGATCGTCTCCGCGGCGGGGCAGGGGGCGTGCCTGGCGGTGCTCTGCACGCACGAGGCCGACGTCGGTCTCGTCGCCTACGAGATGGCCATGCTCGTGACCCGGGTCGGGCAGTACCTCACCTCGCCGGCCCGGGCGGCGGCCTCCTCCGGTGCCCCGGTCAAGGGCGACGGCGCGCCATGAACCCCCGCGACGAGCATCCCGACGCGCAGTGGGTCGACGCCGAGGCGGGGCCGATCGTCCGGCCCTACGTCCTCACCCGGGGCAGGACCGAGCCGGTCCGCGGCCGGTTCGACCTCATCACCCTGGCGGTGACCGTCCGTCCCGCCGTGCCGGGCGAGATGGGCCTGGGCCCGGAGTGCCTGGAGATCCTGCGGCTGTGCATGTACCCGCAGTCGGTGGCGGAGCTCGCCGCGCACGTCAACCTGCCGGCGGGCACCGTGCGCGTCCTGCTCAGCGACCTGCTCGACCAGGGATACATCGCCCTGCAGGAACCCCAGACGGAGACGGACATGAACGACGAGAGGCTCTACAGGGCGGTGCTCGATGGACTCCGTGCGCTCTAGCCGCGACGCCGGGCGGGCGGTGCTGCCCAAGGCGATCAAGATCCTCGTCGCGGGCGGGTTCGGGGCCGGCAAGACCACCCTGGTGGGCGCGGTCTCCGAGATCGAGCCGCTGCGCACCGAGGAGACGCTGACCGACCGGGGGGTGGGCGTCGACGACCTGTCCGGTGTGGAGAGCAAGGGCACCACGACCGTGGCGATGGACTTCGGCCGCATCACCATCGGCGACGCCTACCGGCTCTACCTGTTCGGCACCCCCGGGCAGGAGCGGTTCTGGTTCCTCTGGGACGAGCTGGTGCTCGGCGCGCTCGGCGCGGTCGTGCTGGCCGACACCCGCCGGCTGGCCGACTGCTTCCCCGCGCTGGACTACTTCGAGCGGCGCCAGACCCCCTTCATCGTCGCGGTGAACTGCTTCGACGGCGCCCGCCGCTACGACCTGGAGGAGGTGCGGCTCGGGCTGACCCTCCCCGGGGACGTGCCGATCGTGCTCGGGGACGCGCGCAGGCGGCAGTCGGGCAAGGAGGTCCTGATCACCCTGGTGGAGCACGCGATGAAGGTCCGCCTCGGCCGGGGGCAGGCCGCCGCCCCGGGGCGGCTGGAGCCCATCCAGTGATCACATATGTCCGCCCGGGTGGGGAGAAAGCCATCCGGCGCGGCGGCGTGGTCCCCGCGGCCCGCGCCCGCCGTGCCACGATTGCGGTGATCATGGCGAGCCCCTGAGTGAGCGCCCCGAGGAGGACGCATGTGCGACGACCCCGCCTGCACCGGCTCCGCCCTGCCGCAGGCGGTGGCCGAGGCCCTCGACGACTACCGGGCGCTGCTGGCCCGGCACGGGGTCACCTGGGGCGAGGACCCGATCTTCTACGTGAAGTCGATGGCCGCCGACGCCTACCTGATGGGCCCGCGCGACTTCTGGGGCGTCTGCCACCGCAAGGTCGCCGAGCGGCACCCGGGCGCCGACGTCAGGAAGCTCGAAGAGCACCTGCGCGAACTCGACATGGCGGAGGTGGTCCGCGACGTCCTTGCCGGGGAGGTGCTGGAGAACCTCGCCGCGCTCCGCCTGTCCGGCGGCGCCGGCGCGCCGGAGGCCGTGCTGGAGGCGAAGGCGCTGGCCGTGCTCGACGACCGGCCGCTGCGCACGACGCTGCTGGTGGACTCCGCCCGCGCCGAGCCCGCGACCGTGCTGGTGGACGGCAGGCCGTACCGGATCGGGCCGCGCGGCGCCGCGCTGATCCCGGTCACCTCCGCGGTCGAGGTCGTCGTGGACGGCGCGCGGGTCGACCTGGCCCCGCTGACCCGCCGCGCGCCCGCCGCCCGCCTGCGGGTGCGCGCCGGCATGCCGTGCCGGTGGAGCGTGTACGGCGAGCACGGCCAGGGCTGGTACCCGGCCGGGGCCCCGCACCGGCGCGACGCCCACGTGCGGCCCTACTTCCACGGCGACGACCTGGTCCTGGACGTCCCGGCCGAGCCGCTCACCGTCCGGGTGGCCCGCGGCATGGAGTACGGCACGGCCGAGGCGGCCGTCACCCCCGTCCCGGGACGGGAGACGGTGGTCGACCTGGTCCCCGAGCGGCTCTACGACGCCGCGGCCCGCGGCTGGTACGGCGGGGACATGCACGTCCACCTCAACTGGGCCGGGGACATGGTCGGCACCCCCGGCCTGGCCGCGGCCATGCAGCACGGCGAGGACCTGCACGTGCTCAACCTGGTCGCCGGGAACGTCTCCTCGGCGCGGGTCTACGACGCCGAGGCGCTGGAGCACTGGGCGGGCCGCGACCTGCCCTGGTCGGACGCGACCCACCTGGCGCGGATCGGCGTCGAGTACCGCAACGACCTGCTCGGCCACTTCTTCGCCTTCACCCCCGCCGCGCCGCCCTCCCGCTTCCACACCGGGTTCCTCGGCACCGCCGACTGGCCGCCCAACAGCGCGGCCTGCGAGGAGCTGCGCGGCCTCGGCGCGGTCACCGGCTACAGCCACCCCTTCCACGCGCCGGTCGCCGAGACCGACGGCCCGGAGGCGGCCCTGCTGTGGCGGCGCAACTGCTCGGCCCGGGAGATCGTCGCGGACGCGGCGCTCGGCCTGGTCGACGCCCTCGACGTGCTCAACCACTCGTCGGTCCAGGCGACCGCCGTGGTCTACCGGCGCCTGATCGGGGCCGGGAACCGGCTGGCGGTCACCGCAGGGACCGACTCCATGGTCTCCTTCGCCCGCCGCGGCAGCCAGTCCAGCCCGCCCGGCTGGGAGCGGGTCTACGCCCGCCTGGACGGGCCGCTGTCGGCGGAGGCGTTCGCCGAGGCGATCCGGCGGGGCCGTACCTTCGCCACCACCGGCCCCTGGCTGGAGCTGGCGGTGGACGGGCGCGGGCCGGGCGACACGCTGAACCTGTCGTCCGGCGACCGGGTCACGGTGACGGCCCGGGCGGTCGGCCCGGAGGTGGAGCGGCTGGAGATCCGCACCGCCGACGGGGTCGTCGCCGCGGCCGCCGACGGCGCGGCCACCGCGGCTCCGGGCGTGGAGGCGTCCGTCACCGCCGGCGGAGGGGGCGCCCCCGTCCTGGAGGTCACCGCCGGGCTGGTCGTGGACGGGCCGACCTACGTGGTCGCGGTCGCCTCCGGCGCCCCGCACGAGCGCAGCTTCCACCCCACCGGCGTGCACGCCCACACCAGCCCGGTCCACCTCGACGTGGACGGCCGCCACGTGGCCCGCCCCGAGGACGTCCGCTGGTGCCTGGAGTGGCTCGACCGCCTGGAGGCGATGGTCCGCGAGGAGGGCGGGTTCGACGCGCCCGGGCAGCTCGACGACCACCTGGCCCTCTACGAGCGGGCGCGCGAGGTGTACCGGAGCAGGCTGCGCCGCTCCGGCTCGCTACCCTGGCCCGCGTGAGGTTCCGAACGGGAGGCGCCGCCGCGGTGGTGCCGGTGGCGTTGGCGGTGCTGGTGGCGGGCTGCGGCGGCGGCAGGGCCGTCGGTGACTACGGGAAGGTCACCGAGGGGCGGATCGGCGCCACGGCGGAGGTGGAGGTCGCCCCCGGCGAGCGGTTCTCCCTGGCGGTGGCCGAGAACGCCTCCGTCGGCGACAGCTGGAAGCTGGAGGAGCTGCCCGACGTGGCACTGCTGTCGTACATCGGCGACGAGTACGAGCACGAGGGCGGGTCCGACACCACCGGCGGGGGCGGCACCCGCTACTACGTGTTCAACGCCAAGCGCCCCGGCACGGCCTCGGTCACGGTCTCCAACTGCTGGCGCTGCCCGGCCGGCCGCGTCCCCGCCGACGAGCAGAGCCGCCGCCGCTCCGGCGAGGCGACCTTCCGGATCACCGTGAGGTGACCGCACCGCCGCGGCGGACGGATCCCCGGGCCGCCGGAGGCCGCGCGGATCACCGCGCGGGCGGACGTGCCAGGGTGGAGGTATGAACCGACTGGCTGAGATCGACCTGTCCCGCAGGCTTCCGAAGAAGGAGGCGGCCGAGCGGCTCGACGCCGCGCTCTACCGGCTGCTCCGGCTCCGGCTCATGCTCGGCGGGCAGATCGGCGACAAGCGCATCGGCCCGCCGCTCTGCGTGGTGTTCGAGGGGTGGGACGCCTCCGGCAAGGGCGGCGCGATCAAGCGCCTGGTCCGGCCGCTCGACCCCCGGCACGTCCGGGTCGCCCAGTTCGCCGCCCCGACCCCCGACGAGGCCCGCCACCACTTCCTCTGGCGGTTCTGGAAGGTCCTGCCCGGCTGGGGCGGCATGGCGGTGCTCGACCGCTCCTGGTACGGGCGGGTGCTGGTGGAGCGGGTGGAGGGCTTCGCCACCGAGGAGCAGTGGAGGCGCGCCTACGGCGAGATCGTGGAGTTCGAGCGGACCCTCGCGGCCGAGGGCATGATCATCGTCAAGTTCTGGATGCACGTCTCGGAGGAGGAGCAGCTGCGCCGCTTCCAGTCCCGGGCGGGCGACCCGCTGCGCGCCTGGAAGCTCACCGCCGAGGACTGGCGCAACCGGGACAGGCGGGCGGAGTACGAGATCGCGGTCGAGGAGATGCTGGAGCGCACCGGCCACGAGGCCGGGCCCTGGCACGTCGTGGCCGCCGACGACAAGCGGCTGGCCCGGGTCACGGTGGTGGAGACGGTCTGCGCGGCGGTCGAGGCCGAGCTGGCCGCCCGCGGCTACGACCTGAGCGACCCGGCGCCCGGAGGGAGCGACGAGGACTGAGCCGGCGGGGCCGGGCGGCCGGTTGACGATGATTTTTCCTGCGCCGACCAGGGGGGAGGGGCGGGCCGGGGAAGGTGGCGGATGAGGCCGGGTTGCTCCGCGAGACCAGAGGGTAGGGCAGCCGATCCACGCCTACAGCCACCGAACGAGGAGAGGCGAATGACCTTCAATCCGTTGCAGGAGCGGGGGATCCCGCTGGACCGGCAGCTGCGCAACTGGCGTGAGCTGAACGTCATGCCGATCGACCCCGACCACTCCGACCCCTACACCCGGTGCCGGATCATCACGATGAACGGCATCGAGACCGAGGCGGTCTTCTTCAGCCACCACATGGCCCGGCACTGCCCCGACATGGCGGTCAAGCACCAGCTGGCCGAGGTCCGCTACATCGAGGCGCAGCAGCAGAAGGCCGTCAACTGGCTGCTGCCCGGCCTGGCGTCGGTGCTGGAGACCACGCTCGCCTACGAGCAGGTCGCGGTCGACCTGACGGCGTGGGTCGCGCGGATGGAGCCGGACCCCTACCTCAAGCAGGCCTACCAGTTCGGCGTGCTGGAGGACTTCGACCACCTGTACCGGTACGCCAACCTGTTCGAGATGATCGAGCACCGCAAGGCCGAGAAGATCGTCGACGGGCTCACCGAGGTCATGCCGGGCCGGCCGACCTACCTGCACCACCGGCACCCGATCGACAACGTGCGCGAGCCGTACGACAGGAGCACGACCGAGCCGATCTCCAAGATGCACGCGCTGACGATCATGGCGGCCGAGCAGCAGACCATGAACTTCTACATGAACGTGGGCCCGCTGTACATGGAGCCGATCGCCCGCCAGCTCTACCAGGAGATCGGGATGATCGAGGAGGAGCACGTCACCCACTACGAGTCGCTGGTCGACCCGGGGGAGACCTGGTGGGAGATGCTGCTCAACCACGAGTACAACGAGTGCTACCTGTACCACTCGTTCATGGAGACCGAGTCCGACCCGAAGGTGAAGGCGATCTGGGAGCTCCACCTCAACATGGAGCTGGAGCACCTGCGCCTGGCCGCGGAGCTGTTCAAGCGGCACGACGGCCGCGACCCGCAGGAGGTGCTGGCCCCGCACCTGCCGGCGCCGGTGACCTTCGAGCCCAACAAGGCCTACCTGCGCGAGCTGCTGGCCACGCAGATCGACTACACCACCATCGGCACCGGCTACGTGCAGGACATGCACGAGCGGTTCGAGAAGCTGCAGGCGGCCGTCCACGGCGGGGAGAAGCCGCCGAGCGAGCTGGTCATCGACGACAACCGCGCCAAGTCCGGCCGGGAGTACCGCCACCAGATGGAGGGCGACCACCCGGTGCCCAGCCTCCGCGAGATCCGCTAGAGCGGCCGCCGGGCCCGCACGCCGTACGGCCCGCACCCCTCGCGGGGTGCGGGCCGCACCCGTGCGCGGGCCGCCGGGAGACGGGCCGTGCGGCGGACCGGCGGCGCCGGACGGTGCCGTGGCGCAGGCGGCACGGGACGGCGCCGGGCGCGGGGCCGCCGCGGCCGGCTCAGTCCGCCTTCATCGCGTTGCGGATCACGTCGCGGATCCGGTCCATCATCGCGACCGGCGTGCCCACCAGGATGTTCTTGGTCGCCGACTCGACGCCCGGGTGGGGGTGGGTGGGGGCCATCGCCTCGGCGGCCTTCAGCCCGGCGGCCATCGCGCGCCGCTCCGTCGGGCTGGTGCGGGCGCGCAGCTGCATGAACTCGTAGCGCTCCTCGCTGCGCGCGTGGGCCATCACGGAGGCCCGCAGCACCGCCAGGTTCGTCATGAACCGGGAGTCCTCGACACCGGCCTTGTCCATGGCCATGAGCAGCTTCTTGGCCTCGTGCTCCTCGGCCAGGCGGTCGTCCACCACCGCGTCCCCGCCCTCCAGCTTGCGCCGGGCGTACGGGTGCACGATCTCCTCCTCGGCCGTCTCGTGCACGGCCAGCATCCGGACCAGGCGCTGGAAAGCCTCCTCCCGCTCGCTGGCGGAGGCCTTCTCGACCTCGTCGAACAGGTCCCTGATCATCGAGTGCTGCCGGATGAGCAGGTCGACGACGTCGTTCTCTTCCATCAGTTCGGGCACCGTCTGGCGCTCGGTCATGTCGTTCTCCCTTCGGTGTACCGCTGGGCTACCCGTGTGCCGGGGGCGAAACCCGCCACCGGGCCCGCCGCCGCATGGCGGGTGTTTGCCCGGTGGGAGCCCGGGCACCGGCCACGCATGGGAGAAGGTTCGGGAAAGAGATCCGGCGCGGCCGGGCCGGCGCTGTGGCACGGCGCCTTCAACGTGCTGTCGGGGTTGTGGCCGCTGGTGCACCTGCCGAGCTTCGAGAAGGTCTCCGGTCCGAAGGAGGACGACTGGCTGGTCCGCACGGTGGGCGGGCTGCTGGTCGGGATCGGCTGGTCGCAGTTGCGGGGCGCCGCGACGCCCGAGGGGCGCGAGCACGCGCGGCGGGTGGGCGTCGCGACCGCGGCGACCCTGGCGGTGATCGACGTGGTCTACGTGGCGCGCCGGCGCATCCGGCCGGTCTACCTGCTCGACGCGGCCGTGGAGGCGGCGTGGATCGTCGCCTGGTGGCGGGCGGGAGCGCACGGGCACGCCGGGGACCCGCCGGTCCGGGTCCCCGCCGTGCCGCCACGCGCACGCCGGCGCGTCAGCTCCCGAAGGCGTCCTTGATCTTCTTCCCGGCGTCCTTGACCTTCTCGCCCGCCTGCTTGAGGCCGCCCTCGGTCCGGTCGGCCCGCCCCTCGGCGCGCAGCTCCTCGTCACCGGTGGCGTAGCCCAGGTTCTCCTTGGCCCGGCCCTTGAGCTCCTCGGCCTTGTTGGAGATCTTGTCTTCGGTGCCCACGGTCGTCCCTCCTCGGTCGTCGTGTTCTCTCGGACGACAACGGCACCTATCCCGGTGGAGGAAGGACAAACGCCGTCCGCCCGCGGGGCCTGCGGACTCCGCGCGGGGACGGCGCCGTGAACCCCCTTCCGCCGCGGATCGTCCCCCGGATCGTCCGGCGAATGAAAGGGACGCGCGGAGGATATGGGGATGGTCGGCAGGATCACGTACCTGTCCGGTTGCTCGTCGTCGGAAAGGGTGTGGGCGGATGCGGTGGGCGGAGCGGCTGAGCAGGATGGACCGGCGGCTGTTCGCCGCCGTGGCCGGCGCGCGGCTGCCCGGCTTCGAGCGTGTGGTGCCCGCCCTGTCGCGCGCGGCGGACAACTCCCTGCTGTGGGCCGGGATCGCCGGCGCCCTCGCGGTCAGCGGGCGGCGGCCGCTGCGCCGGGCGGCGACCCGCGGGCTGCTCGCGGTCAGCCTGGCCAGCCCTCTGGTGAACCTCGTGGGCAAGCAGGCGTTCCGGCGGAGGCGGCCGTCCGCCGAGGGGCTCCCGCTCGCACGGCTGGTCAGGATGCCGCTGTCGGCGTCGTTCCCCTCCGGCCACTCCGCCTCGGCCGCCGCGTTCGCCGCAGCCGTGGCGGTGGAGGCGCCCCGGGCCGTCGCCGTACCCGTGGGGCTGCTCGCCGCGGGGGTGTGCTTCTCCCGCGTCTACACCGGTGTGCACTACCCCGGTGACGTGCTGGCCGGGGTGGCGGTCGGCGTGGCGGCCGGGGCGCTCACCCTGCGCCTGTGGCCGGAGGCCGCCGAGGCGGGCCGGGCCCGGGCCGCCGTCACCGCCCCTCCCGTCCGGCTCGACCCGCAGGGCGAGGGCCTGGTCGCCGTGGTCGACGAGGGGGCCGGCACGGGCGCCGCCCAGGCGGGGGCGAGGGCGGCGGACGTGCTGCGCGCCGCGCTGCCCCGGGCGGAGATCCGCGAGCCGGGCCCCGGCGACGACCTCGGCGAGGTGGTGCGCCGGGCCGCCTCGCAGGCCAAGGTGCTCGCCGTGGCAGGAGGCGACGCGCTGGTGAGCAGGGCCGCCGGGCAGGTGGCGCAGACCGCCACCCCGCTGCTGGTCGTGCCCTCCGGCCCGCCCGGCGACTTCGCCCGCGCGCTGGGCGTGCTGACCGCGGACGAGGCCGTCGCCGCCTACCGCTCCGGCGACCTGGTGAGCGTCGACGTGGGCGAGGCCGCCGGGCGGACGTTCGTCGACTCCGCGAGCCTGGGCGTCTACCCGGAGGTGCTGGCCGGCCGGGAGCGGCGGCGGGGCCGGATCGGCAAGTGGCCCGCGCTGCTGTGGGCGATGGCCGAGGTGCTCGGGCGGGACGCGCGCCCCGTCGACCTGGTCGTGGACGGCGTGCCGCGCCGCGTCTGGCTGGTGTTCGTGGGCAACTGCCGCTACGAGGTGCGCGGCGCCGCGCCCACCCGGCGCGAGCGGCTGGAGGACGGCCTGCTGGACATCCGGATCCTGGCCGCGGCCGACCGGCTGCCTCGGGCCCGGGTCTTCCTCAGCGTCCTGACCGGGCGGTTCAAGCTCTCCCGGCACTACCGGCAGTGGCAGGCCGACACCCTGAGGGTCTCCGCACCCTCCGGCGGCCGGCTGCGGCTGGCGTGCGACGGGGAGGTGTTCACCGTCTCCGGCGAGGTGGAGTTCACCAAGCGCCCCCGCTCGCTGCTGGTCTTCCGTCCCGCCGAGTGAACCGCCCCGGCGGGCGGAGGGGAAAAAGCGTTGACGCGACCGGATCGGCGACATAGAGTCATCGGCGTCCTGTCGTCGTCCCTTGGGGAGTCCGGTGGAGTTCTGAGGTTCGGACACCGCGCCTGCGAGAGCCGTCTCACGGCCCGGCGCGCTTCGACCTCAGCGGAACGCTCCCCGTCTCCGGCGGCGGCTTCCCTCCTGGGTTCCCCCTTGCGGGGCGTGCGCGCCCGCGGTGTCTCCCGTGTCAGCGAAGAAGACCACGACACCTCACCGGGAGCCGCCCATGTCATCCCCCACGCCATCCTCCATCGTCTGCGACCGCCTCTCGTTCGCCTGGCCGGACGGCACGGTCGTGCTCGACGGGCTCGACGCCGCCTTCCCCGCCGGCCGTACCGGATTGATCGGCGTCAACGGCTCGGGCAAGTCCACCCTGCTCAAGCTCGTCGCCGGGGAGCTCGTCCCGGCGTCCGGGTCGGTCAGCGTCACCGGCGAGGTCGGTTACCTGCCGCAGAACCTCCTGCTGGACGCCGGCCGCAGCGTCTCCGACCTGCTCGGCATCACGGCCAGGCGCAGGGCCCTGCTGGCCCTGGAGCGGGGTGAGGTCGCCGAGCACGAGCTGGCGGAGCACTTCGCCGTGATCGGCGACGACTGGGACGTCGAGGAGCGCGCCCGGGCCGAGCTCGACCGGCTCGGCCTGGACGGCCTCGGTCTCGACCGCCCGGTGGCGACGCTGTCCGGCGGCGAGACCGTGCTGACCGCCCTGGCCGCCCTGCTGCTGCGCCGCCCGGAGGTGCTGCTGCTGGACGAGCCGACCAACAACCTCGACCTGGACGCCCGCCGCCGGCTGTACGCGGCGGTGGAGTCGTACGGCGGCGTGCTCGTGGTGGTCAGCCACGACCGGGTCCTGCTGGAGCTGGTGGACACCGTGGCCGACCTCGGCGGCGGCGCGATCCGCATGTACGGCGGGAACCTGACGGCCTACGAGGAGGCGCTCGCCACCGAGCAGGAGGCGGCCGAGCGCATGGTCCGCGTGGCCGAGGCCGACGTGCGGCGGCAGCAGCGCGAGTGGGAGGAGGCCCAGGTGAAGCTGGCCCGCCGGGTGCGCTACGGCAACAAGATGAACGAGCAGAAGCGCGAACCGAAGATCATCATGAACGAGCGCAAGCGCCAGGCGCAGGTCGCCGCCGGCAAGCACCGCAACCTGCACGCCGGCAGGCTCGCCGAGGCGCGCGAGCGGCTCGGCGAGGCCGCCGCGGCGGTCCGGGACGACCCGGTGATCCGCGTCGAGCTGCCGGAGACGGCCGTGCCGGCGGGCAAGACCGTGCTGACCGCCACCGGCCTGCGGACCGTGAGCGGGACCGCGGTGGAGGAGCTGGTCGTGCGGGGCCCGGAGCGCATCGCGCTGCTCGGCCCCAACGGGTCGGGCAAGACCACGCTCCTGCGCACGCTCGTCGGCGAGCTGGAGCCCGCGGAGGGCTCCGTCGCACTGGGCGTGGCCGGCGTGCGGTACCTGCCGCAGCGGCTGGACGTGCTGGACGACGCGCTCAGCGTGGTGGAGAACGTCCGGCGGTTCGCGCCCTCGGCGACGGCCAACGCGATCCGGGCCCGGCTGGCCCGGTTCCTGCTGCGCGGCTCGCGGGCCGACCGGCCCGCCGGGACCCTCTCCGGCGGCGAGCGGTTCCGCGCCGTGCTCGCGGCGCTGCTCTCCGCGGAGCCGCCGCCGCGGCTCCTGCTGCTGGACGAGCCCACCAACAACCTGGACATGGCCAGCGTCCGGCAGCTCGCGCAG
Source organism: Planomonospora alba (assembly GCF_039534085.1). Taxonomy (NCBI): domain Bacteria; kingdom Bacillati; phylum Actinomycetota; class Actinomycetes; order Streptosporangiales; family Streptosporangiaceae; genus Planomonospora; species Planomonospora alba. The sequence goes on along the minus strand of NZ_BAAAUT010000024.1, from coordinate 44,459 downwards.
GCGCTGGAGGCCTACCGGGGGGCGCTGGTCGTGGCCAGCCACGACCTGCCGTTCCTGGCGTCGGTCGGCATCACCCGCCGGCTGACCCTGGACCGGTCGGGCGCGCTGTCGGACCAGGCCGGGCCGGTGGCCGAGGAGGAGGTTTGACGTGAGCTGATCAATCGGGCGATAGTGGGGCGGATGAGGACTCCCCCGGCCGCCCCACGCCTGCTGTCCGGCGCCGCGCTCGCCACGGCCGCCGCCCTCACCCTGGCCGCCTGCAGCTCCGGCGGTGACCGGCCCGTCGGCGGCGGGGCCGCCGCGACCGGCGCGGTGGGCGCCGTGGGCGGGCGGTCCGCCGGCTCCCCGTCCGGCGGCGCGGCGGGCACCACGCCGTCCCCGGCGGCCCTGACGGCCGAGGCGTACCGGGCCGAGCTGAACAAGGCGCGCGGCCCGGTCCGGGACGAGCTGCGGAAGCTGTCCCGCACCGGCGGCTTCAAGGGCCTCGACAAGCGCATCGGCCGGACCGCGACCGCGGTGCGCGACGCCGTGGCCCGGCTGGAGACGCTGACGCCCCCGCCGGAGGTGGCGCTCCAGCACGCGACCTACCTCGACGCGCTGCGCATGTTCGGCGCCGCCTTCGACGGCGCCCGCCAGGACGTGCGGGCCCAGGAGGCGTGCACCGGACCGGCCGTGCTGACCAGGCTGGACCGCGCCGGAGACCTGGCGGACATGAAGGAGGCCGCCGCGGGCCTGGCCGGCTATCCGGCCGACGTCGTGCCGGTGAAGGCCGCCAAGCAGAAGACGCGCCGCCTGCCCAACGGGAGGATCATCCAGTCCGAGAGCCGCACCGGGCGGGGCTCGCTGAAGGTGCACAACGGCGGCACGCGCGACGCCGTCGTCGTCGTGATGCGCGGCAAGAGGAAGGCCGTCACCTTCTACGTGCGCAAGAAGTCCAGGGCCACCGTCCCCGGCGTGCGCGACGGCTCCTACAAGATCTTCTACACCACGGGCACCGACTGGGACTCCGGCGCCCGGGCCTTCAGCCGCTCGTGCGGGTTCACCGAGTTCGGCAAGAGCGTGCGGTTCAAGACCACCTACTCCGGCGGCTACGTCCGCTGGAACAACTGGACGCTCACCCTGCACGCGGTCAAGAACGGCACCGTCCGCTCCAAGCCGGTCGATCCGGACAAGTTCCCGGGCTGAGGCGCCGCGGACGCGAAGACCGCGATCCCGTGCGGGACCGCGGTCTCGTCGTCCCCCCCTGGGACGGTCGGGGACCGATCAGGTGGAGAAGAGCATGCCGACCCAGCTGCGGCGGTGGTGGTGGCCGTAGTGGCCGCCGTAGTGCGGGGCGGGGGCTCCCCAGCCGGGCGCGCCGTGGGCGGGCGGCGGCGGGGGCGGCGGCGGCGGGGCGGAGTGCTGCTGGGCCCACTGGCTCTCCATGCGGGTCAGCGTCTCGAGCTCGCCGTAGTCCAGGAAGATCCCGCGACAACCGTCGCACTGGTCGATGTGGACACCATTGCGCTCATACGTGCGCATGTTGCCCCGACACTTCGGACACTGCATGTGGTCGGTCTCCTTGCTTGGGCATCGGGCCGTCGTTACCGACAACCTACTGCGTTGCCACACTATGGCAGGCGCTCCGGAACCGGACAATCCTCTGGCAGGAGTCGACCAGCACCTGCTCGACCTCGTCCAGCGCCCGCCCCTCCCGCTTCGCCGCCGCCACCGCCGCGGCCGCCAGCTGCACGGTCAGCGCCTGCGCCGGCAGGTCCAGCCGCTCCCACGGGTCGCCGGCGGTCCCCACCGCGCACCCGCCCGCGGCGCGGTAGGCCGACAGGAAGCGGTGCCAGACCGCCGGGTCCAGCAGCCCGGCCGCGAACCAGGCGGCGGGCCGGGCCAGGTCCCACGCCGGGTCGCCGACGCCCAGGTCGTCGGCGTCGATGAGGATCCACGCACCGCCGCGGCGGACCATCTGCCCCAGGTGCCAGTCCCCGTGCGCCAGCGAGCAGGGCCCGGGCGGGCGGTCCCCGCCGGGCCCCGCGGAGGCCGGCACGCCGGAGGGCCCGGGCGGGGAGGAGTCCGCGCGCGACGGGTGCTGCCGGGGGGAGACGTCCGCGCCGGCGGAGGCCGCAGGCGGGGGCGGGAGGCCGGGCAGGCACGCGAAGGCGCGGAGCACGGCCCGCTCGGCCGCCGAGCCGCCGTCCAGCCGGGCGACCGTCCTGCCGACCCGCGCGGGCCCGCCCGCGGGCGGCAGCGCCGGGAGCGACCCCGCCGGTACGGCGTGCAGCCGGGCCAGCAGGCGCGCCCCCTCCTCCCAGGGCGCCGCGTCCGGGTCGTCGGGGTCCACCGGCTCCCCGGCCGGCCAGACGGTGACCAGCCGGTCTCCGGCGGCCATGACCTCCCCGGTCACCGGTTCGAGCAGGATCCCGCGGAGCGCGGGGTCGGCCACCGCCCGCATCCGCGCCGCCAGCGCCTCCCGCCCGACCTCGGGCACGTGCGCCTTGACCACCACGGACCCGGCCCGCACGATCGTCACGTCCGGGCGGGTGGGCAGCACCGCGGGCGGCGCGTCGCCGTACCGCGCGGCGATCCGCTCCAGGGCGCCGACCAGCCCGTCACCGTCTCCCACCTGACCGCCTCCCGCCTGCCTGGAACACCGCCCGCCCGGGAGCCCCGCCCGCCCGGGACACGGGCCACCGTCCACAGTGAACCACCGTCCGCCCGCGCCCCGGGACGCCGCCCGCCGCGCCGCCGCCCCGGCGCGTAGGGTGAGCCTCCATGAGGATCGGTTTCGCGGTGCCGGTGTCGGGATCGTGGGCGACACCGGCCAACATGGTCCGCGTCGCCCGGCGGGCCGAGGAGCTCGGCTACCACGAGGTGTGGACCTTCCAGCGGCTGCTGTACCCGCGGGGGCACCCGATGGGCCCGGTCTACCGCAGCGTGCACGACCCCGTGGTCACGCTCGCCTACCTGGCGGGGGCGACCACCCGCGTCCGGCTGGGCGTGGCGGTGCTGAACATGCCGTTCTTCTCGCCGGCGCTGCTGGCCAAGCAACTGGCGAGCCTGCAGGCGGTCTCCGGCGGCCGGCTGGACGCCGGGCTCGGGCTGGGCTGGCTGCCGGAGGAGTTCACCGCCTCCGGGGTGCCGTTCGAGCACCGGGGCCGGCGCGGCGAGGAGTACGTCCGGCTGCTGCGGAGGCTCTGGTCGGAGGAGACCGTGGCGCACGAGGGCGCCTTCTACCGGCTCCCGCCGGTGCACCAGGACCCTCGGCCGGACCCGGTCCCGCCGATCCTGCTGGGCGGCGGCGCCGAGGTGGCGCTGCGGCGCGCGGGGCGGCTGGCGGACGGCTGGGTCAGCGCCAGCAGGGAGGACCTGTCCCGCATCGGAGAGAAGATCGCCGTCGTCCGGCAGGCCGCCCGCGACGCCGGGCGGGACCCGCAGGCGCTGCGCTTCGTCGCCCGGGGCGTCACGCGGGTCCGGCCCGCGGGCGCGGCGGACCGCGGACCGCTGACCGGGTCGTTCGAGGAGATCCGCCGGGACGTGGCGGCGCTGGCGGAGCAGGGCGTCACCGACGTCTTCCACGACCTCAACTTCGATCCGGAGATCGGCTCGCCCGACGCCGATCCGGACGAGTCGATGCGCCGGGCGGAGGCCGCGCTGGAGGCCCTGGCGCCCTGACGGACGGAGCACGGCGGGCACCCCGCACCCCGCCCTCCCGCCCGCACCTGTCATCCTGGTCGTCTCCGCGAAAGGCTCCACACACTGCTCCGCGCACGTCGGGAAACGGGGGGTCTCCAAGGTCATGGCGGACACGCGCAAGCCGATCGAGTGCTGGCTGACGGACATGGACGGGGTCCTGGTCCACGAGGGCCACCCGGTGCCGGGCGCCGACGAGTTCATCCGCCGCCTGCGCGAGACGGGCAGGCGGTTCATGGTGCTCACCAACAACTCCATCTACACCCCGCGCGACCTCGCCGTACGGCTGCGCGCGGTGGGCCTGGAGGTGCCGGAGGAGTCGATCTGGACCTCGGCGCTGGCCACCGCGCAGTTCCTCGCCGACCAGCGGCCCGGCGGCTCGGCCTACGTGGTCGGCGAGGCCGGGCTGACCACCGCCCTGCACGGGATCGGCTACGTGCTGACCGACCTCGCCCCCGACTACGTGGTCCTCGGCGAGACCCGCACCTACAGCTTCACCCAGATCACCCGGGCGATCCGGCTCATCGAGGGCGGCGCCCGGTTCATCGCCACCAACCCCGACCCGATCGGCCCCTCCACCGAGGGCTCCCTGCCCGCCTGCGGCGCGGTCGCGGCGATGATCACCAAGGCGACGGGCGTCGAGCCGTACTTCGTGGGCAAGCCGAACCCGATGATGATGCGCAGCGCGCTGCGGGCCATCGAGGGGCACAGCGAGAGCACCGCGATGATCGGCGACCGGATGGACACCGACATCGTCTCCGGCATGGAGGCCGGGCTCCACACGATCCTGGTGCTCACCGGCGTGATGACCCGGGACCGGATCGACCGCTACCCGTTCCGCCCGTCCCAGGTGGTGGACTCGATCGCCGACCTCATCGACGCGATCGGCTGAGGGAGGCTCCCGGCCGCTCGGCGGCCGGGGTGCCGTCCCGGCCGCCCGCCGCCCTCCACCGGACGCCCGGGCAATGCCGGTCATTGCCGTATCACGGCCGGAACAAGAGGCGGGATGCCGGTCCGGCGGCATAGTGTGGGAGATTGCTGGGCTGCCGCGGCGCCACCCGACGCCGGCGGCCGTCCGGTACCGCGGTCCTGGCCCGGCGGGGAAGGCGGCCACGACCGGTGGGGCGGGCCGCACCCGGTCCGCCGACCCCCGCGGGAAGCCGGTGACCGGCGATGGCGGCACGATCCGCAGACCACGACCACGGCGAGGACGCGCGGCTGCGCGAACTCGACGACCTCGACGCCCTGGACGTCCTGGTCGAACCGATCTTCCAGGCGATCGCCGAGCTGGCCGCGCACATCTGCCGGGCGCCCATCGCGCTGGTCAACCTGATCGGCGCCGACCGGCAGTATTTCAAGGGCCACGTCGGCACCACCGCCGCCCACATGAGCCGGCGGGTGGAGTTCTGCCCGCACACCCTTGAGGCCCGCCGGGTGGTGGAGGTGGCCGACGCCCTGGCCGAGCCGCGCTTCCGCGAGGACCCGGTGGTGGCCGGAGAGCCGTACGTGCGCTCCTACCTGGGCGCGCCGATGATCACCAGCCATGACGTGCCGGTCGGGGTGGTGTGCGTCTTCGACCACCGGCCGCGCCGCTGGGACGCCGCCGGCCACCGGGCGATGGCCACCCTGGCCTCCTGCGCCACCGGCCTGCTGGAGCTGCGCCACCACCACCACCGGTCCGAGGAGGTCATCGCCCGCCTGCGCGAGGCCGAGGAGCTGAAGAACGCCTTCCTGCGCACCGTCAACCACGAGCTGCGCACCCCGCTGACCTCCATCACCACCTATCTGCAGCTGATGGAGGACGGCGACCTGCCGCCCGCCACCGAACGGCGGTTCATGCAGGTCATCGCCCGCAACAGCCACCGGCTGCGCATCCTGCTGGACGAGCTGCTGCTGCTGGCCAGCCTCAACGCCCGGACCGCGGCCTTCACCCCGGCCGGCGAGGACCTGGTGGCCATCGCCCGCACCGCGGTCGACGACATCGCCGAGGCAGCCCGCGCCGCCGGTCAGACCCTCACCCTGCACGCCCCCGCCCGCGCACCGGTCCACGCCGACGCCGGCCGGTTGCGGCACGCGCTGTGGCAGGTCCTCGACAACGCGGTCAAGTTCACCCCGTCCGGCGGGAGCATCGACGTCACCGTCACCACCGATCCCGCCCCGGCGGTGGAGGTGCGCGACGACGGCATCGGCATCGACGCCGGCGACCTGCGGCGCGTCTTCACCGACTTCTACCGGGCCCGCAGCGTCGAGGACCAGGGCATCGGCGGCACCGGCGTGGGCCTGCCCATCGTGGACAAGATCGTCCGCATGCACGGCGGCGGCGTGCACATCGACAGCCGTCCGGGTGAGGGAACCCGGGTCCGGCTGACCGTCCCCGGCCCGGAACCGGCCGGGGGACCGGGACGCTGACCGTACCGATCATTCCCGCCCTGAGCGGTCCACGGGTCCCGTGTCCGGGGTCCGACCGCCCGGCCCGGTGCGGGGACGGGCCGCCCGCCGCCGGGCGGCGGGTCACGATCCGGTCAGGCGCGGCTGCGGACTGCCTCAAATCCGCCCCGCCCGGGTGAGAGGCACCCGGCCGCCGGTGATGATGGCCGTGAGTTCCGCGACGGCGGCGGGGCCGGACGGCGGACCGGGCGGAGCACCGGGGCCGCGGCGACCACGGGGCCGCACCGCCCCGGCCGCGGAGGGCGGGGCTGTCCCGCTCACGGCGACACGCAGAGGGGCGCAGCGGCGATGACCGACAGGGCCGGTACCGCGGACGAGACCGGGGGCCGCGGCACGCCGTCCGCCGAGACGCCGCCCGACGGCGCGCTGCTGCAGGCGATGTTCGCCGACCTGGGCACGGGCCTCTACCTCACCGACGGCGCCGGGCGCATCAGCGCGGTCAACCCCCGCGCCGCCGAGCTGCTGGGCCGGCCGGCGGAGACGATGCTGGGCGCCGACGCCCACGACCTGCTCCACCGGGACGCCGAGGGCGGGATCATCCCCCGCTCCGCCTGCGGGCTGTGGGGGGTGCTCGAACGCGGCCGCCCCGCCTGCGGCGAGTGCGCCGCCTTCCTGCGCGGCGACGGGGACCTGCTCCCGGTCTCCTGGACGGCCTCGCCGATCCGGCGGAACGGGCGCGTCCGCGCCGCGGCGGTGCTCTTCGCCGACGCCTCCGCGCAGCGGGCCGCCGCCGGCCGCCGGTCCGACCGGCTGGCCGCGCTGGAGCGGCTCACCGAGCGGCTGGCGGTGGCGAGCGAGGCCGGCGCCGTGCTGGCCCAGATCCCGGAGGTGGACGAGGCGCTGCGGCGGCTGGGCCGGCTGCTCGTGCCGCGGCTGGCCGAGTGGGCGGTGGTGGACCTGTGCACCGGCCCGCAGGAGGTCCGCCGGGCCGTGGTGGTCCCTCCCGAGGGCTACTCGGGCGACCCCGTCTGGGAGGGACCGCTCCCGCCGGTCAGCGAGGGCTCCGGCGCGCCGCTGGCCCGGGCCCTGCGCGGCGGAGAGGCCCTGCTGCTCGGCCCCGACGACATCGCGGCCCCCGCGGACGCGCCGCTGGCGCAGGCGCAGCGCGAGCTGTTCTCCGTCTTCGGCGCCACCTCGGTGATCATCACGCCGCTGCGCACCGCCCGCCGGGTGCTCGGCGCCCTCACCGTGGCGCGCACCGACCCGTCGCGGCCCTTCGACGCCGCCGAGCTGGCCCTGCTCGACGACATCGGGCGGCGCACCGGCCTGGCGGTGGACGGCGCCCGCCTGACCGTACGGCAGCGCGAGGTCGCCGAGACCATGCAGCGGCACCTGCTCTCCCCGCTCCCGCAGCCGGGCCGGCTCCGCCTGGCGGCCCGCTACCGGCCCGCCCCGGAGGGTTCGGAGGCCGGCGGCGACTGGTACGACGCGCTGGTGCTGGCCGACGGCGTGACCGCGATGGTCGTCGGGGACGTGCTCGGCCACGACCTGCGGGCCGCCGCCCGGATGGCCCAGCTGCGCAACATGCTGCGCTCCGTGGCCTGGGACCGGGTGGAGCCGCCCAGCCTGATCCTCGACCGGCTGGAGCACGCCGTGCTCGCCGTGGGCGACCCCGCCCTGGCCACCGTGGCCATGGCCCGGATCGAGGGGCCGCAGGAGGGGCCCTGGCAGCTGCACTGGGCGAGCGCCGGCAACCCGCCGCCCCTGCTGGTCACCGAGGACGGCGACGCCCGCCACCTGGAGGCGGGGCAGAACCTGATGCTCGGGGTGGAGTGGCACGACATCGGCGACCGCCACGACGCCGTCGAGCCGCTCCCGGCGCACAGCACCGTGCTGTTCTACACCAACGGCCTCGTCCACGCGCCGGGGGACGACCTGGGGGCGGCCATGGAGCGGCTGCGCCGCCACGCCGCCGCTCTGGCCCGGCACCCCCTGGAGGAGTTCTGCGACCGGCTCCTGGAGCGGGTGCCCCGCGGCGGCGCCGACGACCTCGCCCTGATCGCCCTGCGGGTGCCCGACATCGGTGAGGACGCATGACCGCCCGGTACGGCGGGACCGCCCGCACCGGCCCGCGGCCGGCGGCCGCGCGCGGAGCGGGCCCGTGACGGCGGGGCCGCGGGACCCCTCGGCCGGAGGGGAACGGGCGAGGGACCCCCTGGCCGGGACGGACCGGCCCCGGGAGCCGGGCCGCCAGGAGGAGCTGGGCGGCACCCGCGCGCGGGCGCAGGAGCAGGGACCGGGCGGCGCCTCCGTGGAGCCGCAGGAGCGGGGGGCGGGCGGCGTCCTCGTGGAGCCGGACCTGTCGGCCGTCGCCGCGTCGGCGGCGCGGGCCTGCCTGGCCCCGATCGCGCTGGTCGGCCTGGTGGGGACCGGCGACAGGCGGCTCACCGGCCGGGCCGGCGCCGGAGCGGGCGCCCTGGACGAGGAGGCGCTGTCGTTCGTCCCCTGCACCCTGGAGCAGCGCGGGCTGCTGGAGGTCCCGGACGCCTCGGCCGACGAGCGCTTCCGCGCCGACCCGGCCGTGGCCGGGGAGCCGGGGGTGCGTTTCTACGCGGGCGTGCCGATGATCGGCGCCCGGGGCCATCCCCTGGGCGTGGTCTGCGTGATGGACCACCGGCCGCGGGAGCTGTCCGACGAGCAGCGCGAGACCCTGCGCAGCCTGGCCGGCAGCGCCACCGCGCTGCTGGAGATGTACCGCTACGCCTGCCGGTCCGACCGGATCATCCACGGCCTGCAGGAGGTCCAGGAGCTGAAGGACCATTTCCTGAGCACCGTCAACCACGAGCTGCGCACCCCGCTGACCTCGATCCGCGGCTACCTGCAGCTGCTCAGGGAGGGCGGGCTGGACCCCGCCACCCAGCAGCGCTTCCTGCGGGTGATCGAGCGCAACAGCAACCACATCCTGGGCCTGATCGACGAGCTGCTCCTGGTGGCCAGCCTGAACGCCCGTACCGCCGTCTTCACCCCCGAGCTGGTCGACCTGGTCGCGCTCGTCCGCCGCGCGGTCGACGACGCCGCCCCCGAGGCGGAGCGCAGGAGGCACACGCTGCGGCTGCACGCCCCGGAGCCGGTGACGGCCTGGGCCGACCCCCGGCGGCTCCAGCACGCCCTGGGCCATCTGCTGAACAACGCGCTGAAGTTCACCCCGAAGGGCGGCACGATCGAGGTCCGCGTGACCGCCGACCCCGCGCGCCGCATCTGGATCCGCGACACCGGGATCGGCATCCCGCCGGGCGACGTGGAGCGGGTCTTCGAGGACTTCTACCGGACCCCGCAGGCGGAGGAGCGCGGGATCGGCGGGACCGGGATGGGCCTGCCCGTCGTCGACAAGATCATCCAGTTGCACGGGGGCAGCATCCGCATCGACAGCGAGCTGGGCAAGGGCACCACCGTGCGCATCACGCTGCCCGTCCCGCCCTCGGGGGCGTCCCGGAGCGGGCCGGCCCGGCCCCCGGGCTGAGCGGCCCGGTCCGGCGGGCGGGGCCGCTCAGCCGCTGATCAGGTCGGGCAGCCGGGTGACGGTCCCGGCGAGATAGGCGCGCAGCTCCGCGGGGACGAGGTTGAGGGCGGTGATCCCGGCGGGGTCGAGGGGGAGCCGCACCACCTCGTAGACGCCGCGGCCGGGCTCGGTGAACTCCGGGCCGCAGCGCAGGGCGGGGTCCATGGAGACCAGGCGGCAGCCGTACACGTGCTGGAGCTTGACGCCCCCGGCGCGGGGGCAGCGCAGCGTGGTGAGCGGGGTGACGGCCGAGACGGTGGCCCCGAGCTCCTCCATCAGCTCGCGGTGGAGGGTGTCCTCCAGCGAGCCGTCCTCGGGCTCGACGTGGCCGCCGGGGGCGCTCCAGTACGTCTCCCTGCCGGGCACGGTGCGCCGGAACAGCACGATCCGGTCGCCGTCGAGGAGGACGGCGCGGACGCTGGGTACGGGCGGCATCCTCGGATTCTCGCATCCGCGCGGCGGCGGGCGCGCACGCGGGGGCGGGGAGGCGCCGGGACGTCAGGCGCCGGGGACGACCAGGCCGCTCTCGTAGGCGAGGATCACCAGTTGCGCGCGGTCGCGCACGTCCGGCTTGGTGATGGCCCGGGAGACGTGGGTCTTGGCGGTGAGCGGGCTGATCACGAGCCGGGCGGCGATCTCGTCGTTGGACAGGCCCTCGGCGACGAGCCGCACGATCTCCCGCTCGCGTTCGGTCAGCACCGCCAGCCGCCCGCCGCCGTCCGCGGCGGCCGGGACGGGCGGCCGGTGGGCGAAGCGCTCGATGACGCGGCGGGTGACGCCGGGGGAGAGCAGCGCCTCTCCGGCGGCGACCAGCGCGACCGCGCGGCGCAGTTCGCCGGGCTCGACCTCCTTGGTGAGGAAGCCGCTGGCCCCGGCGCGCAGCGCCGCGAAGACGTGCTCGTCGGTGTCGAAGGTGGTGAGGATGACGACCCGGCAGCCGGGCAGCTCCCCGGTGATCCGCCGGGTGGCGGTGATGCCGTCCGCGCCCGGCATGCGGATGTCCATGAGGGTCACGTCGGGCCGCGTCCGGCGGGCCAGCCGTACCGCCTCGTCGCCGGTGGCGGCCTCGCCCACGACGGTGATGTCGCGCGAGCGGCCGAGCAGGCTGCGGAATCCGGCTCGGACGAGGGCCTGGTCGTCGGCGAGCAGAACCGTGATCGTCATGTCAGGAGCCTGCCACAGGGATCACGGCGTGCACGGTGAAGCCCTCCCCGGTGGGGCCGGCGGTGAGCGAGCCGCCGAGCGCGGCGACGCGCTCGCGCATCCCGGTGATGCCGTGCCCCGCGCCCGGGCCGGAGGAGGCGGGACCGGCGAGGGGGGTGGGACCGGCGGGGGAGGCGGCCGGGCCGGGGGCGGCGGATGCGGCACGCCCGTCGTCGGTGACGGTGACGGTGACCGCCTGCGGCGCGTACCGCAGGCGTACGGTCACGGCCGTGGCGCGCGCGTGCTTGAGCGTGTTGGTGAGCGCCTCCTGCACGATGCGGTGGACGGCCACGGCGGGGCGGCCGGGACGGCGTCCCGGTCGCCCCGCTCGTCCAGGACGACCTCCAGCCCGGCCGCGCGCGCCCGCTCCACGAGATCAGCGAGGGCGGCCAGGTCGGGCTGGGGCGCGAGGGCGGCCGGTCCCGACCGGGAGGCGAGGGGGTGCGGGGCCCGGCCGGCGTCCGGCCCGCCCGGCCCACCGCCCGGCCCACCGCCCGGTCCACCGTCCGGTCCACCGCCCGGCTGTCCCCGCCCGCCGGGGTCCTCCCGGAGGATCCCGACGAGGGAGCGCAGATCGCCCATGGCCCGGTTCCGCACGTCCATGGCGGTCCGCAGCGCCTCGCGCGCCTCCTGCGGCGACTCGTCGAGCGCGTCGGCGGCCACGTTGAGGTGCACGCCGACCACGGCGAGCGTGTGCGCCACGATGTCGTGCAGCTCGCGGGCGATCTCCAGGCGCTGCTCGGCGAGCCTGCGGCGGGCGTCGAGCTCGCGCGTCTCCTCCAGCTCGCGCAGGCGCGCGGCGTGCTCGGCGCGCCAGCGCAGGGTGTTGCGGTAGGCGGCGGCGAGGGCCAGCACCAGGGCGGTCCAGAGGGTCTCCGCGCCGAGGGGGGCGAGGACCCGTGCGGCGTTTGCGCCGGCGGCGGTCCACTCCCAGGCGGTGCCGTACAGCAGCAGGAAGGCGCCGGTGCCCGCCGCCCACCGGGTCCTGCCGGAGACCGCCGCGGTGAACAGGGCGAACGTCACCGGCCAGACCCAGCCGCCCTCGAACAGGTCCGCGGTGCGCCAGGCGGCCAGCACGGCCGCCGACAGCAGCAGCACCGGGACCGGGTGGCGGCGCCGGGCGAGCAGCGCCCCGCCGAGCACGACCGCGAGCGGAAGCGATCCGCCCCAGGTGACGGGCGCGCCCGCGGCGGCGATCCCGGTGACCGTGCCGACGGCCGTCAGTACGGCGAGCAGGAGATCGGTGATCATCACCGCGATCCTCGCAGACCCGCGGCGGCGGCGAGCGGCCGCCGTGCGGGGGCGTCCCGGGGGAGACGGGGGCGCACGTCCACCGGCTGCCGGGGTGCGCCCCCGGAGCAGCCGGGACCCGCTGGAGGGGCCGGGCGCACCCGGACGGTCCGGTGGGAGCGCGCCGGACGCCCTCCCGGATCCCGCGCTCAGATCTCCCGGCGGAGCCGCTTGAGGTCGGAGCGGTGCTTCTTGGCGGCGATGCGGCGCTCGACGGCGCCCCTGCTCGGCTTGGTGGGGCGGCGCCTCTTCTGGGGCGGCGCGACCGCCTCGCGCAGGAGCTGCGCCAGGCGCGTCTCGGCCGCCTCGCGGTTGCGCAGCTGGGAGCGGAACTCCGAGGCGGCGATGGTCAGGACGCCGCCGGTCAGCCGGGGGGCCAGCCGCTCCAGCGCGCGGGCCTTCAGCGGCGGGGGGAGCGCCTCGGTGGCGGCCAGGTCGAAGCTGAGCTCGGCACGGCTGTCGGTGGTGTTGACCCCCTGGCCGCCGGGCCCCGAGGAACGGGAGAAACGCCAGCTGAGCTCGGTCTCCGGGATGGAGAGCGAGCCGCTGATCCGCAGTGGGCCGGGCATGGCGGACGACTCCTTCGAAGGCGGGGGATGCGTGCCCAGGGTAACCGGGGCGCCTACCCGCCCATCAACCGGTTTATGCCCGGTCTGAGGTGTTCCACCGGCTCGATGCCCGTACGGCGGGCTTGTGGCGCCCGCCGCCTTCCGCCACAGTGACGTTCCGTAAGGCATGCCGTACATGTCATCAGATGGAGGGCGGGGGCGCATGGGTGCGATCGTGGGCGTGCACGGGATAGGGAAGTACCGGTACTACCGCGAGGCGGGCAACTCGGTGGCCGGGGCGCAGGCCGCGATGCGCGCCAAGTGGGACCGCTACCTGCACCGCGGCCTGTCCGGCGGCGCGCCGCACGCCGGGGAGCGCTACATCACCGAGATCGCCTACTACGCGCACCTGCTCGGCGAGCACAAGGACGACGAGGCCCGCGCGGTGCAGCGCATGGACGCCGGGACGCAGGAGGTCTTCGTCGCCTGGGCCGTCCAGCTCGACGCGGTGGGGGAGGGGCTGACCGGCGCGCTGCACCGGGCGGCCGGCTGGCTGCTGGAGCGCATGCCGGAGCAGACCGCCCGGTTCGCCGCGCTCTTCGCCCCCGAGGTGGCGGCCTACCTCGCCGCCGGGGGCGAGGCCCGCGCCGGTGCGCGGGAGGCCGTGGCCGAGGTGATCCGGCGCCACCGCCCCCGGGTGGTCGTCGCGCACTCCCTCGGCAGCGTGGTGGCCTACGAGACGCTCTGGGCCCACCAGGACCTGGAGGTGGAGCTGCTGGTCACCCTCGGCAGCCCCCTCGGCATGCGGAACGTGGTCTTCGAGCGCCTGCTGCCCGCCCCGGTGAACGGCAGGGGCACCCGGCCGCCGGGGGTGCGGCGGTGGGTCAACATCGCCGACCGGCACGACGTCGCGGCCATCCCGCCGGCCCTGCGGTCCTGCTTCACCGGGATCGACCACGAGTGCCTGGTGGACCTCGACTGGCTCGACTTCCACACCGTGGAGAAGTACCTCGGCTGCCCCGCCCTGGGCGAGCAGCTGAGGCCGTACCTGGCCTGAGCCCGCGCGCGGGGGCGGCTCCCGCCCGGACCGGCCGGGACGCGGCGTGCCGGGCGGGCCGGCCCGGCGGAGCGGGGGCAGCCGTGCGGCGGCTGTTCACCCCGCCTTGACGCGCAGGCCACGGCGGGGTCAGGTGAGCCGGTTGCACTGGGGGCGTGGAGCAGAAGCCGTCACGCAGAACGTTCCTGTCCGCCGCGGCCGCAGGCGCCGGCGGCCTGTTGCTCACCGGAGCCGGCGGTGCCGTCGCCCAGGCGTCCCCCGCCGCCCCGGCGCGTTCCCCGGTCGCCGACCCGTTCACGCTGGGGGTCGCCTCCGGGGACCCGTCGCACGACGGGTTCGTGCTGTGGACCCGCCTCGCCCCCGACCCGCTGGCCCCCGACGGCCGCGGCGGCATGCCGCGCCGGGACGTGGACGTGCGCTGGCAGGTCGCGGCCGACGAGCGGTTCACCCGGATCGTGCGCTCCGGCACCGCGACCGCGCGGTGGGAGCGGGCGCACAGCGTGCACGTCGAGATCGAGGGCCTGGAGCCCGGCCGGGAGTACTTCTACCGCTTCCGCACCGGCCGCCACCTGTCGGAGGCCGGCCGTACCCGGACCGCGCCCTCCGCGGCCTCCCCGGCGGCCGCGCTCACCTTCGCCGTCGCCGCCTGCGCGCACTACGAGCACGGCTACTACACGGCCTACCGCAGGCTCGCCGAGGCCGAGCCCGAGCTCGTCGTCCACCTGGGCGACTACATGTACGAGTACGGCCCGCAGGGCTACACCGCGCTGGCCGGCGCCGTGCGGCGGCACACGCCCGGCACGTGCGAGACCCTGGCCGACTACCGGCTGCGGCACGCGCAGTACAAGAGCGACCCCGACCTGCAGGCCGCGCACGCGGCCGCGCCCTGGCTGGTCGCCTTCGACGACCACGAGGTCGAGAACAACTGGGCCGCCGGCGTCTCCAGCACCGGCGCTCCGGCGTTCGCGCGGCGCCGGGCCGACGCCTTCACCGCCTACTACGAGAACATGCCGCTGCGGCGCGCGAGCGTGCCCGGCGGCGCGTCGATGCGGGTGCACCGGCGGGTGGACTGGGGGCCGCTGGCCCGCTTCCACCTGCTCGACACCCGGCAGTTCCGCGACGACCAGGCGTGCGAGGACGGGCTCCGCGCGGGCTGCGACGACCGCCTCGCACCGGAGCGCACCCTGCTCGGCGCCGGCCAGCGGCGCTGGCTGCTCGACGGGCTGGCCGCCTCGACGGCCCGCTGGAACATGATCGGCCAGCAGATCCTGATGGCGCAGCGCGACCACAGGACCGGTCCCGGCAGCGAGGTCAACCTGGACTCCTGGGACGGCTACGCCGCCGAGCGCACCCGCCTGCTGACCGGCCTGCGGGACTCCGGCGCGGCCAACCCGGTCGTGCTGACCGGCGACGCGCACATGCACCACGCGGCCGACCTCACGCTCGACTTCGACGACCCGGACGCGGAACGGGTCGCGGTGGAGCTGGTCACCTCCTCGGTCTCCAGCGACGGCGACGGCTACCGCGACGAGAACCGGGTCGCGGAGCTGGTCGCGGAGAACCCGCACATCTCCTATCTGGACCAGCGGCGCGGCTACATCGTCTGCCGGCTGACCGGGGAGGAGCTCCAGGCGGACTTCCGGGTCCTGGAGTACATCAGCCGCCGCGGCGCGCCCGCGCGCAGCGGCGCCCGCTTCACCGTTCCGGCGGGGGAGAGGACGCTCGATCCCCGCTGACCCACCGGAAAATTCGGGGGATCTGGTGGAGAATGCGGCGTATGAGTCACCCCCTCGCGAGGCTCGGCGCCGCGGCTCTCGCCGCCGTGCTGGGCGGTGCCCTCCTCACGCAGAGTCCCGCCGCGGCCGCCACCCCGGCGGCCCCGATGCTCCCGGCGGCCCCGGCCACCGCCGCGGCCGCCAAGCCGAAGTTCACCGCCGTGGTCTACTTCGACAAGTACGCCCGCCGGGGCGGCACCATCACCTACAAGGTCAGGGTCGCCAACAAGGGCGGCTACGACGGCCAGGCCTACGGCCTGCTCGGCGGGCGCTTCCCCGCGGGCACGCACCGGATCAAGGTGGTCGCCAAGCCGCGCAGCGTCAGCTGCAAGGTCAAGGGCCGCGACCTGAGCTGCTGGGTCGCCTCCCTCGACAACGGCGACACCACCTCCGTGACGCTCCGCGTCTCGCTGAAGCGCTCCGCGCGCGGCACGTACGCCCCGAGGTTCGGGATCGCCTACACCGCGGACCGCCGCACCGACCGCGGGAAGCTGTTCGACACCATCCGCTTCAAGAAGATCAAGGGCACCCGGATCCTGTGACGCCGTCCCGCGCCGCGCGGGGTGCACGCGCCGCGCGGGGCGCGCCCATCCGGAGGGCGCCCACCCGGGAGGGCGCTCACCCGGAGCGCCCGGTGAGCGCGTAACCGAACAGCGAGCGCCCGGCCGCGGTGGCCAGGGTCCGCGCCGTACCCGGGCGCACGCCCGGATACGGGCCCGTGCGCCCGCTCCCGCGCAGCAGCACGAGCCTGCCCGCGCCCGGCGCGGCCACCACCAGGCGCCGCCCGGGCAGGACGGCCAGCGCCGCGCCGAAGTCGCCCCCCTTCCCGGTGACGAGCAGGTCGTTGCGCTTGGTCAGGCCGCCTGACCGGGTCCCCGCGAGCACCTGGACGGCGCCCTCGCCCGGGACGCCGATCGCCAGTTCGTCGTCGCCGTCCCCGTTGAGGTCCCCGGCGGCCAGCGCGGCGCCGAACCGGTCGGAGTAGCGCGGCGCCCCCTTCAGCCCCCGCTGCGACCACGCCTCCGAGACCCCGCCCCGCAGTCCGGAGCGCGAACCGTAGACGGCCACCACGGTCCCGTCCCCGTACTCCATCGCCCGCTGGTTCGCCGTCAGCCCCTCGCCCGGAACCCCGACCGCCAGGTCGGCCCGGCCGTCGGCGTTGAAGTCGCCGGTCGCCAGCGCGGCGCCGAAACCGTCCCAGGCCTCGGCGCGCCCGGTGACCCCCGGGCTGTCCTGGGTGAGCCGCAGCGCCCGGCGCCGCCGTACGTCCAGGACGGTCACCGAGCCCTGCCCCTTGCGGGTGACCGTGTCGCCGGGCGCGCCGACGGCGATCTCGGCCCGGCCGTCGCCGTCGAAGTCGCCGGTCGCGAGCACCGCCCCGAACTGGTCGGTCGCCTTCTCCTCCTGCCGCACCCAGCCGCTGCGCTGCGTGAGGATGTACGGCGCGCGGCCGGCGAGCCCGTACACCGCGACCCCGCCCCCGCCCAGCCCCGGGACGCCGATCGCCAGTTCGTCGTCGCCGTCCCCGTCCAGGTCCCCGGCGGCCAGCGCGGCACCGAACCGGTCGGGCCCGCGCCGCCGCCCCGCGTCCCCGGCGTCGATCACCTCGCCGGGGCGCAGGCCCGTGGGCGAGCCGTGGAAGAGCTGCACCGCCCCGCGCCCGTCGGCGCCCGGCCGCGGCCGGCCCTCCTCCGACACGCCCACGGCCAGGTCGGCGCGGCGGTCGCCGTCGAAGTCGCCGACCGCCAGCGCCGACCCGAACGCGTCCGCGGTGCCGGCTTCCCCGGGCACGCCCGGCTCGTCCCGGGTGAGCAGCCGCTCGGTGCGCAGGCCGTACAGGACCGTGACCGAGCCCGCCCGCGCGTGCCCGCCCACCGCCGCGTACGGCGCGGCGACCGCGAGGTCGGCGCGGCCGTCGCCGTCGAAGTCGGAGGGGGCGCCGGAGCACGCCCGGCCGGCGGACAGCGGTGTACCGGGCACCGGGGCGGCGGGGCGCGCGGCGCCGGGAGCCGCCGGGGTGGCGGAGAACGGGGTGGCGGAGAACGGGGTGGTGGGGCCGGCGGCGGGGAGCGGGGGAGCGGCGGCCAGCACGGCGGTGGCGGTGGCGGTGGCGGTAAGGAGCATTGCTCTCATAACCGGGATGTTCTCCACCGATTCACACGGCGGCCCGACCGCCACGTGAACGATATGCGGCCGGTACCGGTAGAGCGCGTGCCACTATGAGCAGATGGACATCGACCTGGCTGATCTGGAGTTCTGGCGCCGTCCTCTCAAGGAGCGGCACGAGGCGTTCGCGAGGCTGAGGGAGCTGGACCGGCCGGTGTTCTTCACCGAGAAGCGGGTGCCGCTGCTCCGTTCCGGCAAGGGGTTCTACGCCCTGGTGCGCCACGCCGACGTGGTGGAGGCCAGCCGCAACCCCAAGGTCTTCTCCAGCGAGCCCGCGGCCAGCAGCCCCGAGCCCCCGGGCTGGGTGAAGCACGTGTTCGGCGAGTCCATGGTCAACATGGACGACCCGCGGCACGCCCGGCTGCGCCGGATCGTCTCGCGCGCGTTCAGCCCGAAGATGCTCTCCAACCTCCAGGGCGACATCGACAGGGCATGCGCCCGGATCGTCGACGACGTGGTGGCGGCGGGCCCCGGGGGCGACTTCGTCACGCAGGTGGCCGCCCGGCTGCCCATCCACGTCATCTGCGACATGATGGGCGTCCCGGACGAGCTGCGCGAGCGGGTCCACCGGCACGTGGACGTCTCCACCGCCTACACCGGGGTCCGGCCCAGCCTCGGCCGGACCGTGCAGATGGCCGCGAGCAACATGCTCGCCCTGCTGGCGCTGCAGCGCATGGTGATCGACCTGGGCCGGCAGCGGGCGAAGGAGCCCCGCGGCGACCTGGTCTCGGCGCTCGTCACCGCCAACGTGGACGGGGAGAAGCTGACCGACCGCGAGCTCGGCTCGTTCTTCGCGCTGCTGCTCGTCGCCGGCAACGAGACCGCCCGCAACACCATGGCGCACGGCATCAAGCTGCTCACCGACAACCCCGAGCAGCGGCGGCTGCTCTGCGAGGACTTCGAGGGGCGCATCGGCGGCGCGATCGAGGAGATGGTCCGCTACGTCTCGCCCATCATGCAGTTCCGCCGCACCGTCACCGAGGACTACGACCTGCGCGGCCTGCACCTGAAGCCGGGCGACAAGGTCGTGCTCTTCTACGGCTCGGCCAACCGGGACGAGACGGTCTTCCCCGACCCCGACCGGTTCGACATCACCCGCGACGCCAAGGGGCACGTCGGCTTCGGCGGCCCGGGCCCGCACTTCTGCCTCGGCGCCAACCTCGCCCGCCAGGAGATCCGGACGATGTTCCGCGAGCTGTTCACCCGCCTGCCGGGCATCCAGACGGTGGGCGAGCCGGAGCTGCTGCTGTCCAACTTCGACAACAGCGTGCGGAGCCAGAAGTTCACCTTCTGAACGCGCGGACTGAACGCGCGGGGACGCCACCCGCCTGGCCGGTCCGGTCTCCCGCCCCTTGGAGCGTCGCCTCCCGGGCCTGTGCGGCGGCACGGGAGCCCGCCGCCTCCGTGGGGGAGACGGCGGGCTCCCGTCGTTTCCCGGCCGGACTCAGTCCAGCCGGAACCGGCCGACCAGCGCCCGCAGCTCGTCGGCCGTCCGGGCGACCTCGCCGCTGGCCTGCTCGGCCTGGCGCATCCCCTGCAGCGACTGGTCGCTGGCCGAGGCCACCTCGGCGATGTCCCTGGCGATCCGGTCGGAGCCCGCCGCGGCGTCCGCGATCCCGCGGCTCATCTCCTGGGTGGTGGCGGTCTGCTGCTCCACCGCGCTGGCGATCGTCGTCTGGTACTCGTTGATCTTCGCGATCACCTCGCTGATCCGGTCGATCACCTCGACCGCGCCCTCGGTGTCGCGCTGGATCGCCGCGACCCGGGTGCTGATGTCGTCGGTGGCCTTGGCGGTCTCCTGGGCCAGCTCCTTGACCTCGCCGGCGACCACGGCGAAGCCCTTGCCCATCTCGCCGGCGCGGGCCGCCTCGATGGTGGCGTTCAGGGCGAGGAGGTTGGTCTGCTCGGCGATCGACGTGATCAGCTTCAGCACCTGGCCGATCTGGACCGACGACTCGCCCAGGGCGGCGATCGTCCGGGTGGCCCGCTCCGCCTCGGTCACCGCCGAGCCGGCGATCCGCGCCGCCTCGTCGGTGCTCTGCGCGATCTCCTTGATCGACAGCCCCATCTCCTCCGAGCCGGCCGCCACCATCTGCACGTGCCGGGAGACCTCCTCCGACTGCGCGGACGCGGCCCGGGTGCGGGCGTCGGCGTCGTTCGCCGCGCCGGCGATGTCACCGGCCACGGTGGTCAGGCCCGTCGAGGCGTCGGCCAGCGTGGCCGCGTTCCCGGAGATCTGGCGCAGTGACGCGCGCAGCGACTCGATCGCCTGGTCCAGTCCTGCGGCCATCCGGCCCAGCTCGTCCTTGCTGTCCACTCCCGACCGGCTGGTGAGGTCACCGGCGGCCAGGGCCGCGACGGCCCGCCCCACCCGCTCGATCGGCCGGATGATCGACCGCACCAGCGGGACGGACAGCAGCACGAGCAGCACCGCGGCGATGAGGGTGATCACCAGGGAGAGCGTCCGCGTGGATGCGACCATGTCGTGCAGCTCGGCCTGCGCCTGCTCGGTGCGGGGGACGAGCGCCTCCTTCAGCGCGTCCATCGGGGTGTCGATGAGCGCGTCGTTCTGCACGTCGACCTCGCTCATCCGAGCGCGGGCGGCGGTGGGGTCGCTCTGGGCCTGGGCGACGAAGTCGAGGATGAACCGGTTCATCGGCTCGACGTTGCGGCGCACCTCCTCGAACTTCGCCTCCAGGTCGGCCGGCAGCGTCAGCGCGTCGAACCGGGCCACGGCCTCGTTGACGGTCTCCACGTCCTCGGGCACTTCGGTGGCCAGTTCGTCCACGTCGTCACCGATCACGGCGAGGTAGGCGTCGACCTTCAGCTCGGCCTCGCGGGTGTCGAGGTGGTTGAGCATCCCGGTGGCGGTATTCAGGGCGCTGACCAGCTCGGCCTGGTCGCTGAGCCGGTTCTGGCTCACGATGCCGATGGTGGAGACGGTGCCGAGACTGAGCATGCCGACGGCGACGATGAGCCCCAGCCGTTTCGCGACCCCGAGGTCGGACAGCCGTATCACAGGTTTCTCCCGATGTTCGCAGATGTGAGTGACCACCCCATCGGCAGAGAACCACGGCTGCTGAGCGGAACGCGCCGGACGTCGCCGACCGGACCGGGACCCGCCGGAGCCGGGCACGCCGCGCCGCCTCCGGCGGACGACGGCCCGCCCACCCCGCCGCCGCGCGGGGCCCGCTCACTCCAACGGGGGCCCCTGCGGCGCCTCCGGCGGCGGGGACCACCCGGGATCCACGGGCGTCTCTCCCTCGCCGCCGCAGTTGAAGCAGTGGTAGTAGACGTGCGGCGGGGCTCCCCCCTCCGGAGCGTCCGCGTCGGCGGGCGTGAAGCGCAGGATCTTCAGGTTCGTCTCCCCGCACGTCCCGCACCGCAGGGAACCTCGCACCTCGGTCATCCGCATCCCCTTCCGGGCTCGGCAACGGGAAACGACCTCCGCAGCCGATTCCCCTCACCACATACCCACAGGTCAGAGCCCATATACGGGAAGGCGTCCCGGGCCTTCGCCACGCCGGGGAGCGGTCGCCGCCGTGTGGGAGGCCGCCCGCACGCCGCCGGCGCCCGGACCGCCGAGGGGCGGACCGCGCGGACACGCGGGCGGCGCCGTACGGGGACCGCGGCGGTCCCCGTACGGCGGCGCCGCCCGGCCGGTCCGGGACCGGCGGCTTCAGGGCCGGGCGGGCCCCGGATCCGGCCCGGACCGCGGGCCGGTGCCGACGGCGTCGACGACGGCGACGACGACGACGGTGCCGATGACGACGGTGGCGTCCAGCTCGTCGGAGACGGCCACCTCCGGCACCAGGCCGCTGCGGGAGACGATCTCCGCGGCCCGCTCCGCCTGGTGCCTGCCTGTCTCGACCAGCAGGAAGCCGTCCGGCGCCAGCCAGCGCGGCGCCTCGGCGGCCACCCGCCGCACGACGTCGAGCCCGTCCGCGCCGCCGTCGAGCGCCACCCGGGGCTCGTGCAGGCGGGCCTCCGCGGGCAGCAACCCGATCGCCTCGCTGGGCACGTACGGCGTGCTGGCGACCAGCAGGCCGACGCGGCCCCGCAGCGCGGCGGGCAGCGGCGCGTACAGGTCGCCCCGGTGCACCAGGCCGCCGGCGGCGGCGAGGTTGCGGCGGGCGCACCGCACCGCGGCGGGGTCGATGTCGGTCGCGTGCAGCTCGGCCCGGCCCAGGGCGGCGGCCAGCGCGGCACCCACCGCGCCCGAGCCGCAGCACAGGTCCACGACGACGACCGGCGGCCGGGAGGGGGGCCGGTCCGGGGAGCCCGCGGCGGAGCGGCGGGCCAGGGCGACGGCCCGGCGGACGAGGAACTCGGTGCGGCGGCGGGGCACGAAGACCCCGGGCTCCACGGTCATCCGCAGGCCGCAGAACTCCGCCCAGCCGAGGACGTGCTCCAGGGGGAGGCCGGCGGCGCGCCGCTCCACCATGGCGGCGAGGTCGGCCGGGGTCCGCGCCGTGGTGACGATCAGATGCGCCTCGTCCTCGGCGAAGACGCAGCCGGCGGCCCGGAGCCTGGTGACGACGGCGGACAGGGGGAGAGAGGACGGAGAAGTCAACGAGAGAGCCTTCCGACGGTGCCGACGGTGCTCCCCCGCCCCCTAGACCGGGCGGATCGCGGGGCCGCGAGGCGGGAGCACCCTGCCTGACCTGGCGCTGATGGGTCCCACCTCCTCGAGTCGATCACTGCCGGGTCGAAACGCTATCCGAGCCGGATCCCGCCGCGCAAACACCCCGGCGGGCCGGGCCGTGCGGCCGTCGCTCCGGTGGAGACCGGACCGGCGGCGCGCACCGCCCGCCGCGCCGATGACGAAATGTCGGCGATCTCTGGTAGGAACAGGGGCCATCACATCTCGCCCGACAGGGGCCGCGGACGGACACGGCGGGTCCGTCACGCGGGCGGCGGCCGGATGGACGGCAGGGCACGACGGCGACCGTCTCCGCCAGCGCGATGGGGCCGGACGCAGGAGCACACGCGCACGGAGGATCCGCAGATGAACATCTTCGACGGCGTCGACGGGGTCTTCCCGCCCGACCTGGAGAGCCACCGCAGCGGTTACGCCGGGCTGCCGCTGGGCGAGGCCTACGGCCCCGGCACGGAGCAGCCGCCCCCCGGCGAGGCGGCATGGGTCGTGCGCGGATACGGGTACGGATACGGTCCCGACGGCCGCTTCGAGTCCCGGTTCGCGCACTTCACCGAGCACGTCGACACCACCCGGGTCCGCGCGCTCGTCGTGGGGGAGTGGGAGGACGCCTACGAGAAGAGCGCCGACCACGTCGTCGCCGCGCTGGCCGGCAAGGCCGCCGCGTTCCCCGAGCTCAGGGCACTGTTCCTGGGAGACATGCCGTCGGAGCGGTGCGAGATCTCCTGGATCCGGCAGGCCGACGTCACCCCGCTGCTGGAGGCGTTCCCGCGGCTGGAGCGGCTGGAGGTCAGGGGCGGCAGCGGCCTGCGGCTGCGGCCCGTCCGCCACGAGGCGCTCAAGGTCCTGCGCTTCGAGAGCGGGGGCCTGCCCGCCGAGGTCGTCCGGGCGGTCGGCGCCTCGGAGTTCCCCGCGCTGGAGCACCTGGAGCTGTGGCTGGGGGTCTCGGACTACGGCGGGGACGCCACCGTGGCGGACCTGGAGGGCGTCCTGTCCGGGGAGCGGCTGCCCGCGCTGCGCCGCCTGGGGCTGCAGGACAGCGAGATCCAGGACGAGATCGCGGCGGCGGTGGCGGCGGCGCCGGTCGTGGCGCGGCTGGAGGCCCTCGCGCTGTCGATGGGCACCCTGACCGACGAGGGCGCCGAGGCGCTGCTGTCGGGCCAGCCGCTGACCCACCTGGCGCTCCTCGACCTGCACCACCACTACCTGAGCGACGCCATGGCCGAGCGGATCCGCCGGGCCCTGCCCGGCGTCACGGTCGACCTGTCGGAGAAGGAGGAGCCCGACGAGGAGTGGCGCTATGTCGCCGTCGCCGAGTGAGGCCGGGGCGCCCGCGGGAGCCCCGCCCCTGGCGGTCGTCGGCACGCCCGGGGACCGGCGGGTGACGATGTTCGCCGACGCCTGCGCCCGGTACGGCCTGCGCGCGCCCCGGGTGGTCCCGTGGACGCGGGTGCTGCGGGGCGAGGAGATCCGGCTGGAGCCCGGGGCGCTCGTGCGGATCGACTCGCCCGGCGAGGACCCCGAGGCCGACGCGCTGCTGCGCGGGCCCGGCGAGCCGTCCCGGGTGGGCGGGGGCGCGCGCTGGCAGGCGGCCTTCACCGCAGGGACGGCCCGCATCCGCCGGGCCGTACGGCGCACCCCCGGCGCGGTGCTGCTCGGCGACCCCGACGAGATCGCGGTCATGTTCGACAAGCGGCTCTGCCACGCGCGGCTGGCCGCGGCCGGGGTGCCGGTGCCGCCGGCGCTGCCCGGGCCGGTCGAGGGTTACGCCGCGCTGCGCGAGCGGATGGCGCGGGCGGGATGGGCCCGCGTGTTCGTCAAGCCCGCGCACGGCTCCTCGGCCTCCGGGATCATCGCCCTGCACGCGGCCGGGAGCCGGGTCAGGGGGGTCACGTCGGTGGAGGTGTCCCCCGGCGGGCTGCACAACTCGCTGCGGGTGCGCTCCTACGGCGAGACCGAGCTGGCGGTGATCGTCGACCGGCTGGCGGGGGACGGGCTCCACGTCGAGCGCTGGTTCCCCAAGGCGGGTCTGGCCGGGCGCGTGTTCGACCTGCGGGTGGTGGTCGTGGACGGCGTCCCCACCCACGCGGTCGTGCGGGCCAGCCGTACGCCCATGACGAACCTGCACCTGGGCGGCGTCCGCGGCGACCTCGGAGCGGTCCGGGGACGGCTCGGCGAGCGGGGCTGGGAGCGGGCGCTCGACGCGTGCGCGCGGGCGGCGGCGTGCTTCCCCGGGAGCCCGGCCGTCGGCGTCGACCTGATGGTCGGCGCCGACTGGCGGAGTGTCGCGGTGGCCGAGGTCAACGCCTTCGGGGACCTGCTGCCCCGGCTGACCGGGTTCCCGGGGAGCGGCGCGGAGGACCTGGACACCTACGGGACCCAGGTGAGGGCGCTCCTCGCCCGGCACGGCCGGCGGCCCGGGGCCGCCCGCCCGCTCCCCTCCGCCGCGGCCGTCCCCGCGCCGGCCGTTCCGGCGGTGCCGGTCCCCGCGCCGGCCGTTCCGGCGGTGCCGGTCCCCGCGCCGGCCGTTCCGGCACGGGCAGGACGCGGCGGGGAGAGGTGAGCGCGGTGCGGGACATGAACGCGGTCGTGGGGAGCCACGACCTGCTGCTGGTCACGCTCGACACACTCCGCTACGACGTGGCCGACGAGCTGGTCCGGGCGGGGCGGCTGCCCAATCTCGCGCGGGCCCTGCCCGGAGGCCGGTGGGAGCGGAGGCACAGCCCCGGCAGCTTCACCTACGCCGCGCACGCCGCGATCCTCGCCGGATTCCTGCCGACCCCGGTCGCGCCGGGACCGCACCCCCGGCTGTTCGCGGCGACGTTCCCCGGCAGCGAGACCACGGCGGACGGCACGTGGGTGTTCGACGCCCCCGACCTGCCGACGGGACTGGCGGCGGCGGGCTACCACACGATCTGCGTGGGCGGCGTGGGCTTCTTCAACAAGCTCACCCCCCTGGGGTCGGTGCTGCCGGGCAGGTTCGCCGAGAGCCACTGGGCCCCGGAGTTCGGGGTGACCTCCCCCACCTCGTTCGAGGAGCAGGTCGCGTGCGCGGAGCGGGCCGTGGCGCGGGCGGCGGCGCGCGGCGACGGGCCGGTGTTCCTGTTCGTCAACGTCGCGGCGCTGCACCAGCCGAACTGGTTCCACCTGCCCGGCGCGAGTCCCGGGCACGGGGACGGCCCGGCGAGCCACGCCGCCGCGCTGGAGTACGTCGACCGGCACATCGGCAGGCTGTTCGCGCTGGTCAGCGAGAGGCGGCCGGGTTTCGCCGTCGTCTGCTCCGACCACGGCACCGCCTACGGCGAAGACGGATACACCGGGCACAGGATCGGCCACGAGGTGGTCTGGACCGTGCCCTACGGAGAGTTCGAACTCGAACAGGGAGGGTGGCGGTGATCCCGACGACCCCGACGACCCCGGCGAGCCCGGCGTCCGCGATGACCCCGATGACCCCGGCGGGCCCGGGGCGCAGGGGGAGCGCCTCCCCGGCGGAGACCGGCCGGTCGGCGGGACGGCGCGGCCGGGAGCCCGGCGGGCCCGGAGCCCTCCTGGACGCGGGCCCCTACCAGGGATACGTGTACGCCTACCCGCACAAGACCGCCTACCGGCCGCTGGAGCCGCGCCCGCCGCTCCGCGAGGTGTGGGCGGACGAGCCGCAGGACAGCCTCTTCCTCTACCTGCACATCCCGTTCTGCGAGATGCGCTGCGGGTTCTGCAACCTGTTCACCCGGACCGGCGCGCCCGGGGAGCTCGTCACGGCCTACCTCGACGCCCTGGAGCGCCAGGCGCGCGCCGTGGCCGGAGCCCTGGACTCCCCGAGGTTCGTCACCGCGGCGATCGGCGGCGGCACGCCGACCTACCTGAGCGCGGGCGAGCTCACCCGGCTCCTCGACCTCACCGAGCGGACCATGGGGGTGGACCTGCGGGCCGTACCCCTGTCGGTGGAGACCTCGCCGGCCACCGCGACCGCCGACCGGCTCGCGGTGCTGGCCGAGCGGGGCACCACCCGGATCTCCATCGGCGTGCAGAGCTTCGTCGACGCCGAGGTCCGCGCCGCGGTCCGGCCGCAGAAACGGGCCGAGGTCACCGCGGCGCTCGGCCGGATCAGGGAGGCGGGGTTCGGGACGCTCAACCTCGACCTGATCTACGGCATCGACGGGCAGACCGAGCGGACGTGGCGCCGCTCCCTGGAGGCCGCGCTGGAGTGGGAGCCGGAGGAGCTCTACCTCTACCCGCTGTACGTGCGCCCGCTCACCGGCCTCGGCCGCCGCGCGCGCGACTGGGACGACCACCGGCTCGCCCTCTACCGGCAGGGCCGCGACCACCTGCTGGCCGCCGGATACGAGCAGGTGTCGATGCGGATGTTCCGGCTGCCCGGAGCGGGCGCCGCCGGGGCGGGCTCCGGGAGCGGCGGCGCCGAGTACTGCTGCCAGCGCGACGGCATGGTCGGCCTCGGCTGCGGGGCGCGCTCCTACACCTCCCGCCTCCACTACTCCTACGAGTACGCGGTGGCCGCCGGCCAGGTGCGCGCCATCATCGACGACTACGTGCGGCTGGCGCCGCAGGAGTTCGGGGTCGCCAACGTGGGGTTCCGGCTGGACGGCGAGGAGCGGCGCCGCCGCCACCTGCTCCAGTCGCTGCTGCGGGCCGAAGGGCTGGACGAGGCGGGCTACCGCGACCGGTTCGGCACCGGGGCGGCGGAGGACTTCGCCGAGGAGCTGGCACGCCTGGCCGAGCGGGGCTGGCTGGAGCAGGCGGGCGCCGGGCGGCTCCGGCTGACCGCCGAGGGCCTCGCGCGCTCCGACGCGATCGGCCCGGCGCTCTTCTCCGGCCGGGTCCGCGAGCTCATGGCGCAGTACGAGGCCCGGTGAGCACCGGCCTGCTCGCGCCGGGCGGAGCGGAGCCCGGCGACCGCGAGCACCTGACGATCCTCTACCGGGGACCGCTGGCCAGCTGCGACTACGACTGCCCGTACTGCCCGTTCGCCAAGCGCCGCGACAGTCCCGAGCGGCTGCGGGCCGACCGGGCCGCGCTGGAGCGCTTCACCGGCTGGGCGGCCACCCGGGCCCACGAGGTGTCGGTGCTGTTCACCCCCTGGGGGGAGGGCCTGGTGCGGTCCTGGTACCGCCGGGCGATGGTGGAGCTCAGCCGCATGCCGCACGTCCGCCGGGTCGCCATCCAGACCAACCTCAGCAGCCGCACGGACTGGCTGGCCGAGGCGGACCTGGACACGCTCGCCCTCTGGGCGACCTACCATCCGGGCCAGGTCGCCTACGAGCGCTTCCTCGGCAGGTGCCGCGACCTGACCGGGCGGGGGGTGCGGTTCAGCGTCGGCGTCGTCGGGCTGCCCGGGCACCTCGGCCACGCCCGCAGGCTCCGGGCCGACCTGCCGCCGGAGGTGTACCTGTGGGTGAACGCCGCCGAGGGCCACGTCTACACCGACGCCGAGGCGGCCGACTGGACGGCGCTCGACCCGCTCTTCCCCTACAGCCGCTTCCCGCACCGCAGTGCCGGGCAGGCCTGCCGTACGGGTGACAGCGTCGTCTCCGTGGACGGCGACGGCACCGTGCGGCGCTGCCACTTCGTCCCGGCGGTGCTCGGCAACATCTACGACGGGACGTTCCGCCGCCGGGCCCGGCCATGCCCGGCGGCGCTGTGCGACTGCCACATCGGATACGTGCACCTGGAGCCGACCGGCCTGTACGACGTGTTCGCCGGGGGCGTCCTGGAGCGCATCCCGCACGGGCACGGCCGCTGACCCGGCCCGGTGCGGAGGGGGACGCCGGGCCGCTCCCCGCCGCGGGGAGGGGCGAGGCGGGACGTCTCCGGTGCGGCGCGGGAAAGCAGCGGAAGCAGGGGAGGAGGGGAAGCCGCGGGAGGAGGGGAAACGCGGAGAGCGCGGAGGGAAGGGGAGGCGCGGAAAGAGCGGCCCCGCGGCCCGGAAAGGCCGCGGAACCGCTCTGCCCAGCGTTCCTCAGAAGTTTCCCCGAAACGGGGGTGTTCCCGCGGGAAGGCGGCCCCTCGTTTTCGGCGATGCGTGTCCCGGCCGTTTCCGGCCGGTGGAGCCGGCCGGGACGGGTGGGGTCCGGCGGCGCGCGGTGCGGGAGACCGGAGGCGCCGCCTCCCCGGTCAGTTGGCGATGATGCCGAGGACGGCGATGTCGATGAGGTCGTTCAGGACCTCGTTGTGGTTGCTCTTGTCGATGTAGGTGAAGTCGCCATAGCCCCTGCCGTAGTCCCAGTCGCCGGCCATGGCCGGTCCGGTCGTGGCCAGGGTCGCGATGCCTGCGATGGCCGCACCGGCGAGAATGCGACGGATCATGGGTTTTTCCTCCATGGGAAAGAAACGGAGTTGATCGGTGACTCCGCGGCCGGTCTTTCCGGCGGCCGCTCGTCGTGAACAAGCATCGCTTTCCCGTGGACTCCGGTTCGGTGAACTCCCGCCGTGTTCGACCAAGCTCTGGTGATGCTTTTTTGGCGGTCCTCACTGTTTTGAGTGCGCCGTCCGGGTGGTGCCCGCCGTCCGGTGGGCCCCGCCGTACCGCGCGCCGGGTCAGGTCTCCCGCTCGGGGCGGTAGTCGGTCTCGGACAGGCCGAAGGTCCAGGCGACGCCCGCCCGGGCGGTGCGGGTGGCGGGCGGGACGCGCAGCCAGTACTTCCGGAAGGTGCCGTCGGGCTCGGCGGTGGAGTTGACCACCTCGACCATCACCACCGGCTCGTCGTCGGGCAGGTCGATCCGCCACAGCACGCCCGTCTCGTCCCGGTGCACCGGGGCCGCGCCCGACTCGGACAGGTAGCGGTCGTAGCCGAAGTGCTCCAGCATCACCCGGCGCAGCTCGGCGTTCCGCTCGGCGCGGATGCGCTCCGGCGTGAGGGCCGCCATGGCGGCGGAGAACCCGGCCGGGACCGGCATGCCGCCCCAGGCGTGCGCCGCGAAGCCGTCGGGGAACAGCAGCGCCGGCCCGTCGGCGCGGTGCAGGCGGGAGAGCGCGTCGAGGTGCAGTTCGGCGGGGCGTTCGCAGACGACGGCCACCCGCTCGAACGGCCACCACCAGCCCGCCGAGCGGGCGACCCGGGCCAGCCCCTCGGTCTCCGGCCGCTCCAGGGCGTCGAACAGCGACAGCCACGGCGCGTCCTGCTGGCCCAGCACGGCGTCCAGCGTCGCGGCGCGCAGCGCGGCCCCGGCCCCCTCGTCCTCCTCCGCGGCGGCGATGTCCCGGCGGATCCGGGCGGCCAGGTCGTTGACCGGTCCCCAGAGCCGGCCGCCGGTCAGCGTCCAGGCCAGCGGCCAGTCCGCGGTGCCGAGCGAGGCGTGCACGGCGGCCCTGGCCCGCTCCCACGGCCGGGTCCGCACCCGCTCGCGGACCGGCTCGCCCAGGCCGGGCGCGGTGGCGAGCCGGGCGCCGGCGAGCGGCGAGCCGACCCAGACGATCTCTTCGGGCTCGGCCAGCCCGGCGCTGCGGTAGGCGAGCCGTACGCCGGCCTCGGCCTCGGGGCGGTCGGCCGGTCCGGACCGGAAGGCGATCTCCTCCCAGCGGCGGGCCGCGGCGGTCAGGGCGTCGGAGAGTCCGACGGTGACGGTGACGGTCATCTCGGCGGGCCCCCGGATCAGTCGGCGACGACGCGGAAGGCGCCGGGGACGTACTCGCGCTGGCGCCGCACCCGGTACCAGCCCCTGGGCAGGGGGATCGCGGCGTGCTCCTCGTGGACGACACGGCCGCCGGAGGGCAGGTGCAGGAAGTCGGGGTCCGCCGGGCGCGGGGACCGGATCAGGGTGCCGGGGCCGACGACGGCGTGGGCGTGGCCGGTGGCCTCGCCCAGGGCCAGCACCAGGCGGCCGCCCGCGTCGCGCGGCGCGGAGGGGGAGGCGCGGACGGTCTCGGGCACGGCGTCCTCGGGGACGGGCACGATCAGGATGTCACCTTGGCGGTACATGGCTGGCTCCTCGCGATCCGACCTCGCGGTCCGAGGTCGATCAGAAGCTAGCCGCAGTCACCGACAGTTCCCGGGGCCCGGTGGCGCGGTTCCTCCCGGCGGGAGGACGGGACCGGCGGAACGCGGAGAAAACGAAGAAAGCGGCCCGGCGGCCGTGGCCGCGGGGCCGCTTCTCCAACGAGCGACTCACCAGAAGTTTCCCCCGGACAGGGGATGGTGCCTTGTCAGGAAGGCGGTGTCCCGGTTTCCGGACGATTCACATCGCGACTATTTCCGACTAGCAGGAATATCCAGGGTGAATCATCTCCGGGGCGACGGCGCCGGGCGCGTCATCGCCTCTGTGGAAGGTCAGTTCTCGATGATGCCGAGGAGCGCCAGGTCGAGGAGGTCGTTCAGGACCTCGTTGTGGTTGCCGTCGTTGACGTAGGTCAGGGACGGGCCGTGGCCGTAGCCGTAGTCGCCCGCCGAAGCGGTGCCGGCGACGGCCAGGGCGCCGACGCCCGCGAGACCTGCGATGGCCGCGCCGACGAGAATACGACGGATCATGATGTTCTTCCTCCATGGGAACGGAACGGGGAACTCTCTGCGGCCCCGGCGGCGGACCGCGTCCGGCCGGCCGCCCGTGGCCGCGAACAAGCATCCCGTATCGGAGGTGCCGTTTCAGCGAACGAACGCCATGTTTGATCAAAGGATGGCGATGATTGTTTGGTGTTCGCCGCCGCATTCTCCGCTTCGGCGGCGTATGAAATGCATTCCGGGTTTATCCGGTCGTTCCGGTTGCCGGCCCTCGGTCCGCGGCGTCCGCCGGTCGCGTGACGGCACCGGGCTCCGGCCGGGCGCCCAGCGCGCGGAGCACGAAGCCGGAGACGATCTCCTCGGCCTCCTGCACCGTCACCGTGCCGCCGAGCAGCGGCAGCCGCTCGGCGCCGATGACGGCGAGGATGATCCGGGCGGTGGCGGTCACGTCGGGGGCCTGGAAGTCACCCGAGGCCACGCCGGTGTCGAGGATGCCGGTCAGGATGCGCTGCATCGGCGCGACGTGCTCGGCCAGGCGCTGGTAGGCGTCCGGCCCCAGGGCCGCCGACAGGTCGGCGGGACCGGGGTGGGGGTGGGCGAGCAGCCCGTCGAGCTGGAGCCGGACGAACACCCGCAGCCGCTCGGCGGGCGAGGCGTCCTCGGGCAGCTCCCGCTCGTAGGCCTCGATGAAGTACTGCGTCACCCGCTCGGTGAAGGCCAGCAGCAGCGCGGCCTTGTCGGGGAAGTAGTTGTACAGGACGGTCCGGGTGATGCCCGCCTCGCTCGCCACGTCGGTCATCGAGATGGCGTCGATGCCCTGGTCGCGGGAGAGCCGCGAGACCGCCTGCAGGATGCGGTCCCGGGTCTGGGCGCGGTGCTCGCCGATCGTCGCGGCCGAGATGCGGGGCATGGACCCATGGTCGCACACGGCGGGCCGGGCGGCGGGGGAGCCGCCGGGGCCGCCGTGCGCGGCGCGGTCAGGCGGCGGGCTCGGTCCGCACCACCCGGCCGAGGTCGGCCAGGACCTCGGTGTTGAGCCGGTAGGCGAGCTTGGTCTCGCGGATGATGCGCTGCTTCTCGGCCTCGTCCACGGGCAGGGCGTCCAGCCGGGCGCGGTAGGCGTTCTTGAACCTGGGCAGGCTGCCGATCCGGTCGAAGCGGTAGAAGTCGACGCCGCCGCCCGGGCCGTAGCCGTAGATCTTCTCCAGCTCCATCCGGATGAACTGCCCGCCGGACAGGTCGCCCATGTAGCGGGTGTAGTGGTGGGCGACGTAGCCGCCCGGCCAGCCGGCGGTCCGCTCGATCCGGGCGACCAGGGCGCGGGTCGGCGCGGAGGGCTCGATCCGGTCGGCCCAGCCGGGGCCGTAGATCGTCTCCAGGTCGCGGACCAGTGCTTCCTCGCGGTAGAGCTCGGGGACGACGAACGGCCCGGCGACCGGGTCCCCGGCGAGCGCCCGGGAGACGCCGTCGAGCGCGACGTAGGCGAAGTAGTGCTGGGCCACCAGCTCGCCGTAGGCCTCGGGGCCGAGCCTCCCGGCCATCAGGGCCGTGAGGTAGGCGCCGTCCTCGGCCGAGGAGTGGTCGCTCCAGGTGGCGCTCCTGAGCGCTTCGGAGAACGGCGCCTCGCTCATGATCACTCCGTATCGAAGAGGTGTTTTCATGACGGAGTGTCACAAAGAATCCGGCCGCGCGTCAAGACGATGACGACACCTTGTCGTCAAAACGCGGCTCCCGGAGGGCCGGAGCCTCCCCGCCCGCCGTCCCGCTCCGGAGCCGCGGGCGCGGGCCCGGACGGGGCCGGGAGTCAGTCGCCGGGGCGGACCACGCCGGTCTCGTAGGCGTACACGATCGCCTGCGCCCGGTCGCGCAGGCCGAGCTTGGCCAGGATCCGGCCCACGTGCGTCTTGACGGTCTGCTCGGACAGCACGAGCTCGGCGGCGATCTCCTGGTTGGACAGGCCGCGGGCGACGAGGGCGAGCACCTCGGTCTCCCGCTCGGTGATGTCGCCCGGCCGCACGCGCGGGCGGCTCGGCCCGACCCGGGCGAACTCCGCGATGAGCCGCCGGGTCACCGAGGGCGCCAGCAGCGCCTCCCCGGCCGCCACCACCCGGACGGCCTCGGCCAGCTGCTGCGCGGAGGCGTCCTTGAGCAGGAACCCGCTGGCCCCGGCCCGCAGCGCCTCGTAGACGTAGTCGTCGAGGTCGAAGGTGGTCAGGATCAGGATCTTCGGGGCGTGCTCGCCGTACTGTCCGGAGGAGAGGATCTCCCGCGTCGCGGCCAGGCCGTCCATGACGGGCATGCGCACGTCCATCAGCACGACGTCGGGCCGGAGCTCCGCCGTCCGCGCCACGGCCTCGCGGCCGTCGGCGGCCTCGCCCACGACCTCCATGTCCGGCTGGGCGCCGAGGAAGACGGTGAAGCCCGTCCGCACCATGCCCTGGTCGTCCGCGATGAGCACCCGGATCGTCACCGATCGCCTCCAATGGGGGGATTGAGGCCGTCAGACCGTGGCCGCCGGCTCGTCCTGTGTGATCGGCAGTATGGCGGTGACGGCGAACCCGTTGCCCACCGGTCCGGCCCAGAGCCGCCCGCCGAGCACGGCCGCCCGCTCCCGCATGCCGATCAGGCCGTGCCCCGCGTGCGGGGACGCTTTTTCGGAGCCGGAGCCGGAGCCGGAGCCGGAGCCGGAGCCGGAGCCGGAGCCGGCACGCGGGCCCGGCCCGGCGGCCGGGCGTCCGGCGGTGCCGTTCGCCACGTGGATGTGCAGCTCGTCGGCGGACCTGCGGATCTCCACCGTGACGGCCGAGCCGGGCGCGTGCCGCATCGCGTTGCTCAGCGACTCCTGCACGATCCGGTAGGCCGACAGACTCACCGCCTCGGGCAGCCCGGTCAGGCCGCCGCCGAGCCTGGGCGTCACGGCGAGCCCGGCCGAGCGCGCGGTGGCGAGCAGCTCCTCCAGCCGGCCGAGCCCCGGCTGCGGCGCGGTGTCGCGCGCCCCGTCGGCGTCGCGCAGCACGCCCAGGACCCGCCGCATCTCGTTCATGGCGGTCAGGGAGAGCGCGCGGATCTCCGCCAGCCCCTCCTCCAGCAGCCGCGCGTCCCCGCGCGCCCTCAGCGGCACGGCCTCCGCCTGGATGGCGATCACCGACATGTGGTGGGCCACGATGTCGTGCAGCTCCCGGGCGATCCTGGCCCGCTCCTCCAGCACGGCCTGCCCGGCCAGCGCCCGTTCGCTGCGCCGTTCCTCCTCGACCAGACGCCTGACCGCGGTGCGCCTGGCCCGGACGTTGTAGCCGAGCAGGACGGCCGCGGTCACCAGGCCCATGCCGACGACGGTCACGCCGGTCTGGTCGCTCTGCACCTGGACGAACCACACGCCGGCGGCGGAGAAGAGCCACACGCCGATGGTGACGTGCCGCTCGCAGCGGACCGCGACCGCGTAGACGACAAGCAGGTACGAGATCACGGTGTCGGTGGAGTAAGGCGTGTCCAGGGCCTGCAGACGGGTGAGGACCCCCGCCGGGGTCAGCACCGCGGCGAGCCGCCAGGCCGCCAGGGGGAGGCGGTCGCGCAGCGCCAGCGGGAGCGCGGAGCAGGCGGCGGCGAACTGGATCTCCCCCCAGCCCAGCGGCTCCGGCAGGTGCGCCGTGTCGCTCCACAGCATCGACTGCACGGCGCTGAACAGGATGAAGGCCAGCACGAGGTCGGCCAGCAGGACCAGGTCGACCGTGCGGAACGGGAGCAGTCCCAGGAAGCCCGGCACGCGGGGGGCCAGCCACCGGGAGCGGGGATGCGGAGGGTCGGCCCTGCCTTTCCACAGCGCGGCGGCGAGCGCGTGCGCCAGCCGGGCCAGCGGGCTGCGGGCCCGGTCCCGCGGGGCGGGAGGGGAGGTCATCCGGCCAGTCTAGGGACGGTGATCATCGCCCCGCATCACCCCGTGGAGGGGCTCGCCGCGTCCCTCCACGGGGTGATGATTACAGGATTACGATCGCTCACAGCGAAAAGACTCAAGTCCGGGAACATTCGGAGGCTCCTGTTAATTGAGTCGGTATAACTCAACCCCATGGAGCGCAGATGAGTGAGAGCTTGAACCTCCCGGTCCTTCCGCTCGACGACGAGGTCGTGCTGCCGGGCATGGTGGTCCCCCTGAACCTGTCGGCGAACGAGGTCAGGGCCGCGATCGACGCGGCCCGGGCCCTCGACGAGAACACCCCCGAGGTCCTCCTCGTCCCGCGGATCGACGGGCACTACGGCGCCGTCGGCGTCCGGGCGGTCGTGGAGCAGATCGGCAGGCTGCCCGGCGGCGAGCCCGTGGCCGTGGTGCGCGGCGTCGACCGGATCCGCGTGGGCGCCGGCACCACCGGCCCCGGCGCGGCGCTGTGGGTGCAGGCGAGCAGGATCGACCCCGTCGAGGCGGGCGAGCGCGCCCAGGAGCTCGCCAGGGAGTACAAGGCGCTGGCCACCACGATCCTGCAGAAGCGGGGCGCCTGGCAGGTGGTCGACGCGCTCAACCAGATGGACGACCCGTCGCTGCTGGCTGACAACTCCGGCTACGCGCCCTGGCTCACCACCGCGCGCAAGGTCGAGATCCTCCAGACCGCCGACCCGGCCGAGCGCCTGGCGATGCTGATCGAGTGGTCCCGCGAGCACCTGGCCGAGCTGGACGTGGCCGAGACGATCCGCAAGGACGTCCAGGAGGGCATGGAGAAGCAGCAGCGCGAGTTCCTGCTCCGCCAGCAGCTCGCCGCGGTCCGCAAGGAGCTGGCCGAGCTCAACGGCTCCTCCCCGGAGACCGAGGAGGAGGACTACCGCGCCCGCGTCGAGGCCGCCGACCTGCCCGAGAAGGTGCGCGAGGCCGCGCTCAAGGAGGTCGCCAAGCTGGAGCGGACCTCCGACCAGTCCCCCGAGACCGGCTGGATCCGCACCTGGCTCGACACCGTCCTCGACATCCCGTGGAACACCCGGACCGAGGACTCCTACGACATCGCCGCGGCCCGCGAGGTCCTCGACGCCGACCACACCGGTCTCGACGACGTCAAGGACCGCATCATCGAGTACCTCGCCGTCCGGGGCCGCCGCGCCGCCAAGGGCCTCGGCGCGGTGGGCGGGCGGCGCAGCGGCGCCGTGCTCGCCCTGGCCGGCCCTCCCGGGGTCGGCAAGACCTCCCTCGGCGAGTCCGTCGCCCGCGCGATGGGCCGCAAGTTCGTCCGGGTCGCCCTCGGCGGCGTGCGTGACGAGGCCGAGATCCGCGGCCACCGCCGCACCTACGTCGGCGCGCTGCCCGGCCGGATCGTCCGGGCGATCCGCGAGGCCGGCTCGATGAACCCCGTGGTGCTCCTCGACGAGATCGACAAGGTCGGCTCCGACTACCGGGGCGACCCGACCGCGGCGCTGCTGGAGGTGCTCGACCCCGCGCAGAACCACACCTTCCGCGACCACTACCTGGAGGTCGAGCTCGACCTGTCCGACGTGCTCTTCCTGGCGACCGCCAACGTGCTGGAGGCGATCCCCGGCCCGCTGCTGGACCGCATGGAGGTCGTCACGCTCGACGGCTACACCGAGGACGAGAAGGTCGCGATCGCCCGCGACCACCTGCTCCCGCGCCAGCTGGAGAAGGCCGGGCTGACCGCCGAGGACGTCGCGGTCGGCGACGACGCGCTGCGCCGCATCGCGGGGGAGTACACCCGGGAGGCCGGGGTCCGCTCCCTGGAGCGCTCGATCGCCCGGGTCCTGCGCAAGGTCGCCGCGCAGGCGGCGCTCGGCGAGGCCGGGCTGCCGGTGACGGTGGCCGCGGACGACCTGGTCGCCTACCTCGGCCGGCCGCGGCACGTCCCGGAGTCCTCGCTGCCGGAGTCCCGCCAGCGTACGGCGGTGCCGGGCGTGGCCACCGGCCTGGCGGTCACCGGCGCGGGCGGCGACGTCCTCTACGTGGAGGCGTCGCTGGCCGACCCGGAGACCGGCCCCACCGGGCTGACCCTGACCGGCCAGCTCGGCGACGTGATGAAGGAGTCGGCGCAGATCGCGCTCTCCTACCTGCGCTCGCGCGGCGCGGAGCTGGAGCTGCCGGTCGCCTCGCTCAAGGACCGCTCGGTGCACATCCACTTCCCGGCCGGCGCGGTCCCCAAGGACGGCCCCTCCGCGGGCATCACCATGACCACGGCCCTGGCCTCGCTGCTGTCGGGCCGCCCGGTCCGCGCGGACGTGGCGATGACCGGCGAGGTCTCCCTCACCGGCCGGGTGCTGCCGATCGGCGGGGTCAAGCAGAAGCTGCTGGCCGCCCACCGGGCGGGCATCACCACGGTGCTGATCCCGGCCCGCAACGAGCCCGACCTCGACGACGTCCCCGAGTCCGTGCGCGAGGAGCTCACCATCCACACGGTGAGCGACGTGCGGGAGGTCCTCGAGATCGCCCTCACCCCGGCGAAGGTCGCCGAGCCCGCGGCGGCCTGACCCCCGGACGGGGCGGAGCCGGCCTGCGCCGGGTCCGCCTCCCGCGGCCCGCGCTCCATGAGGGGGGAGCGCGGGCCGCGCCGCGTCGGGGGCCGTGCCCGGTGCGGCGCCCGGGGCCGTACCCGCCGGGGGGAGCCGGGAGGCGGCGGCCGTACAGGACCGCCGGGAAGATCACGATTTGCCGTACGGAGTCCCGTCCGGGCCGGGGAGTTGAAAGAATCTTGGTCGGCGGACGCGAACCGAGCGGAGAACATCCCATGAGCCCTGAGACCGACATCTACGACCCCTCGCTGTACGAGGCCGGCATGCCCTGGGACCGGTACGCCCGGCTCCGCTCCGGTGACCCCGTCCACCGGCACGCCGAGCCCGGCGGTCCCGGCTTCTGGGCGGTGATGCGCCACGCCGACATCCAGTACGTCTCCCGCCGCCCGGAGGTCTTCTCCTCGGCCGCGGGCGGTGTCATGGTCCCCGACCCGACCGAGGAGCAGCTGTCCCGTAACCGGCTGATGATGCTCTTCCAGGACCCGCCCGAGCACACCGCCACGCGCGCCGTCGTCAACCGGGGCTTCACGCCCAGGATGATCGGCAAGCTGGAGGAGCACATCCGCGACATCTGCCGGGAGCTCGTCGACGCCGCGCTGGCCCGCGGCACGGTGGACTTCGTCGCCGACATCGCCGCCCCGCTCCCGCTGTACGTGATCTGCGAGCTGCTCGGCGCCCCGGCCGAGGACCGGGAGAAGGTCTTCACCTGGTCGAACGCGCTCATCGGCGCCGACGACCCCGACTTCGCCACCCAGGACACCGAGCCGATCTTCGAGCTGATCAACTACGCCGTCGCGCTCGGCGCGCAGCGGCGCGCCGAGCCGCGCGACGACATCGTCAGCAAGCTGGTCGCCTCCGGCGAGGACGGCTCCGGCATGGACGACCTCGCCCTCGGCGTGTTCGTGGTGCTGCTGGCCGTCGCGGGCAACGAGACGACCCGCAACGCCGCCTCCGGCGGGCTGCAGGCGTTCTTCGACCACCCGGAGCAGTGGGAGCGGCTGCTGGCGGACCGGTCGCTGCTGCGCACCCTCCCCGACGAGGTCGTGCGCTGGGTGTCGCCGGTGGTCACCATGCGCCGCACGACGCTGACCGAGACCGAGCTCGGCGGCAAGACGATCCCGGCGGGGGACAAGGTGGTGCTCTACTACCCGTCGGGCAACCGCGACGCCGACGTCTTCCCGGACGCCGACGTCTTCGACATCGGCCGCGACCCCAACCCGCACATCGGCTTCGGCGGGGGCGGCCCGCACTTCTGCCTCGGCGCCCACCTGGCCCGCATGGAGGTGCGGGTGCTCTTCGAGGTCCTGGCCGAGCGCGCCCCCGGCATCGCCCCGGCCGGTACGGCCCGGCGGCTCCGCTCCAACTTCGTCAACTCGATCAAGGAGATGCCGGTCCGGCTCCGGATGTGACCGGTATCACAGGATGTGACGGGAATGAAGTGACATGAGGGGCGTGTTACCGCCGACATGAACGCGGCACACGACACCGAGGCGACCCAGCAGCAGGGCCGGGCCGCCTGTCGTGGCGTGCGAATGCGCCGGATGCGCGGGGGCTCAGGGACGCCCCGCGCACTCTGAAGTCCCGCCCCTCCCGTCCCTCCCCCCGTCGAAGAAGGCCCTGCGATCATGAGCTGCCCCGCGGACACCCTTGTCCTGCGCCGTCTGAGCCACCTGCCCTTCCATCCCGGCACGCGCTAGCCGCACCCGCCTGAGGTTTTTCCGTCGCTGATGGCCGGTCGTGTTGGGGAGAAGTGTTGTGATCGAGGTGTCGGGCCTGCGCAAGGTCTACCGGGACCGGGGGCGCGAGGTCGTCGCGCTGGAGGGCGTGGACCTGCGCGTCCGCGAGGGTGAGATCTACGGCGTGCTCGGGCAGAGCGGTGCGGGCAAGAGCACGCTGCTGCGCTGCGTGAACCTGCTGGAGCGGCCCACCGCGGGGACGGTCCGGGTGGCCGGGCAGGAGCTGACCGCGCTGGGCGAGGCCGAGCTGCGCCGCGCCCGCCGCCGGATCGGGATGATCCACCAGCACTTCGCGCTGCTGTCGTCCCGCACGGTCGCCGGGAACGTCGCCTTCCCCCTGGAGGTGATGGGCGTCGGGCGGGCCGAGCGGGCCCGGCGGGTCGCCGAGCTGCTGGAGCTGGTCGGACTGGCCGACAAGGCCGGGGCGCACCCGGCGCAGCTGTCCGGCGGGCAGAAGCAGCGGGTCGGCATCGCCCGCGCGCTGGCCGGCAACCCGGCGGTGCTGCTGTCGGACGAGGCCACCTCGGCGCTCGACCCGGCCACCACGCAGTCGATCCTGGCCCTGCTGAAGAGCCTCAACCGCGAGCTGGGGCTGACCATCCTGCTGATCACCCACGAGATGCACGTCGTCAAGGGGATCTGCGACTCGGTGGCCGTCATGCGCGACGGCCGGGTCGAGGAGTCCGGGACCATCCCCGAGCTCGTCGCGCGTCCCGGCTCCCGGCTCGCCGCGGAGCTGTTCCCGCTGCCCGCGCCCGAGCCCGGGAACGTCACGATCACCTTCACCGGGCGCGCCGACGAGCCGGTGGTCTCGGAGATCGTGCGCAGGTTCGACGTCGACGTGAACATCCTCGGCGGCGCCGTGGAGGAGGTGGCCGGGATCTCCGCCGGGCGGCTGCGGGTGCACCTGACCGGCGGCGAGCGCGAGGCGGCCCTCGGCTACCTGGCCGAGCGCGGCCTGCTGGTGGAGGTGGCGGCATGACGTGGGAGGAGATGGGCCCCCTGCTGTGGGAGGCCACCGGGCAGACCGCGCAGATGGTCCTGGTGTCCACGCTGTTCACGGTGCTGTTCGGGCTGCCGCTCGGCGTCGCGCTGGTCGTCACCGACGACGGCGGGCTGCTGCCGTCCCGGGTGCTGAACCGGGTGCTCGGCCTGCTCGTCAACATCGGCCGGTCGCTGCCCTTCATCATCCTGATGATCGCGGTGATCCCGCTGACCAGGCTCATCGTGGGCACCACCATCGGCACGGCCGCCACCGTCGTCCCGCTCACCCTCGGGGCGGCGCCGTTCTTCGCCCGGCTGGTGGAGACGGCGCTGCGCGAGGTCGACCGGGAGACGGTCCAGGCCGCCCAGGCCATGGGCGCCGGCCGGTGGACCATCGTGGGCAAGGTCCTGCTCCCCGAGGCGATGCCCGGCCTGGTGGCGGGGCTCACCGTCACCGTGGTCGCGCTGATCTCCTACTCGGCGATGGCCGGGGCGATCGG
Organism: Planomonospora alba; assembly: GCF_039534085.1. Taxonomy (NCBI): domain Bacteria; kingdom Bacillati; phylum Actinomycetota; class Actinomycetes; order Streptosporangiales; family Streptosporangiaceae; genus Planomonospora; species Planomonospora alba. Next base: position 3,973 of record NZ_BAAAUT010000024.1, on the reverse strand, counting down.
CGGCGGCGGCCTCGGCGACCTGGCCATCCGCTACGGCTACCAGCGCTTCGAGACCACACTCATGATCGTCACGGTCGTCGCGCTGGTCGTCATCGTGCAGCTCGTGCAGATGCTGGGCGACGCCGTCGCCCGCAGGCTCTCGCGCCGCTGAGCGCCCGCCACCCCCCCTGGCGTCCCGCCGCCGGCATTATTCATATAATTCCTATCAATTAACCATGTTTTATATCGAGATCAAGGAGCGCACAGTGCGAAAGCTGTTCGCCGTCGCGTCCGCCGCCACCGCCCTCGTCCTGTCGCTGGCGGCCTGCGGCTCGACCGGATCCGACGCCGCCGAGAGCACGTCCGCCGCGCCCGCCGCGGGCGAGGTGCTCAAGGTCGGCGTCAGCCCCGTCCCGCACGGGCAGATCCTGAAGTTCGTCAAGGACGAGCTCGCCGCCGCCGAGGGCCTGAACCTGGAGATCGTCGAGTTCACCGACTACGTGCAGCCGAACGTGCAGCTCGAGGAGGGGCAGCTCGGCGCCAACTTCTTCCAGCACCGGCCGTACCTCGACGACTTCAACTCCTCCAAGGGCACCAAGCTGGTCTACGTCCAGGACGTGCACCTGGAGCCGCTGGGCCTGTACTCCAAGAAGATCAAGGCCGTGACCGAGCTCGCCGACGGCGCGACCGTCGCGGTGCCCAACGACGCCACCAACCTCGGCCGGGCGCTGAAGCTGCTGGCCGACAACGGCGTGGTCACCCTGAAGGAGGGCGTCGGCACCGCCGCCACCGAGCGGGACGTCACCGGCAACCCGAAGAACCTGAAGTTCCAGCCGCTGGAGGCCGCGCAGCTGCCCCGCTCCCTGGAGGACGTGGACGCCGCCGTCATCAACGGCAACTACGCGATCGAGGCGGACCTCAAGCCGGCCTCCGACGCGCTGGTGCTGGAGAAGGCCGAGGGCAACCCCTACGCCAACGGGCTGGTCGTGAAGGCCGGCCAGGAGCAGGACCCGCGCGTGGTCAAGCTCGCCAAGCTGCTGGGCGGGGCCGAGGTGAAGCAGTACATCGAGCGCACCTACGGCGGCTCCGTCATCGCCGCGAACGCCGGCTGAGAAACGGGGCGGGAGGCGGCGAGGCCGCGCCGGTGATCCTTTTTCGCGGTGAACCGATATATCGGGAAAAACCGCTTATCGGATCTCCGGCGCGACCTCGCCGTTTAAGCGGGCTGTAAGCGGGTGGCAATCGCCGGGACCTACAAAGGGAGCGTCAAGAAATCCTCATTCCCGAGAGGACCCCTCAGATGCGAATCGCCACCCGTATCCTCGTCGGCGCCGGCGCGGCCACCCTCCTCGCGGTGGGCGCCCCGGTCGCCGCCAGTGCATCGGCCGCCGAGCCGGTCAACACCCACACCACTTCTCCCGCGGGCGCCTCGTCCTCCTCCTTCGACCACTGGGGCCCCTACTTCTCCGGTGACCACAAGGCCAAGGCCTCGGGCACGGTCAAGGTCCACAAGAAGTCGGAGAAGAAGGGTTACTGGAAGAAGTATCCGGTGACCGTCAAGAAGTGCTGGTGGAAGGACGGCAAGAAGAAGTGCTCCTGGATCAAGACCTGGAAGAAGAAGTGGGTCTGGAAGTGGGAGCACACCTACCACTACACCGTCAACAGCAAGCTCACCAACTACAAGTGGTGGGGCGACCCGAAGTACCGCTGCGCGTGGGAGACCTTCCGGATCGTGGGCTTCGACGGCTCGGTCTCCTTCGAGAGCGCCAGGAACTGCGGCAAGGGCACGGAGTACCACTCCTTCAGCGGTGAGAACGCCGAGGCGATCTACGTCAAGGTCGGCCGCGGCAACCACCACGGGCCCAAGGGCTACGCCGGCTGGCACGAGATCTACAGCCACTCCTGACGGCGCGACGGCGCCGTCCTGCGGCGGCCGGTGAAGCGGGCCGCGACCTCCCCGGGGGGTCGCGGCCCTTTTCCGTGCGGGGGCTGCGCCGTCCGCCGCCCGATCCTCCCGTCTTCTTGATGTCCCTACCACGATGACGGGTAAGTGAGCACTTCCCGGGGATCATCGAACCGAGTAGCGTTCGGTTATGCATCCGGGAGCCATCGCAGCAGTTTCGCCCGGCAAGCCCGCTGTGATCATGGCGGGCTCCGGGAGGGTCGTCACCTACCGCGAGCTGGACGAGGAGTCCAACCGCCTCGCCCACCTCTTCCGCGCCGCGGGCCTGCGCCCCGGCGACCACGTCGCCTTCATGCTGGAGAACCACCCGCTCTTCCTGGCGGTGGCCTGGGCGGCGCACCGCTCGGGCCTCTACTACACCGCGATCAGCTCCCGGCTCACGACCGAGGAGCTGGCCTACATCGTGGACAACTGCGAGGCCAGGGTCTTCATCTCCTCCGCCGCGCTCGCCGGCGTCGCCACCTCGATCACCGAGGCCACCCCCCGGGTCGAGGCCAGGCTCATGCTGGACGGCACCGCCCCCGGCTTCGCCTCCTACGAGGATGCGGTCGCCGCCCACCCGGTGACGCCCGTCGAGGACGAGTGCCAGGGCGCCGACATGCTCTACTCCTCCGGCACCACCGGCCGCCCCAAGGGTGTCAAGCCGGCCCTGAGCATGGCCCCCCTCGACGAGCCGGGCCCGCTGCTCCAGCTCATCCAGTTCCTGTTCGCCCCGTCGGCCGAGAGCGTCTACCTCTCCCCGGCGCCGCTGTACCACGCCGCCCCCCTGCGCTACTGCATGAGCTTCCAGCGCCTGGGCGCGACCGTCGTGGTGATGGAGCGCTTCGACGCCGAGCAGGCGCTCGCGCTCATCGAGCGGTACGGCGTGACGCACTCCCAGTGGGTGCCGACGATGTTCATCAAGATGCTCAAGCTCCCGGAGGAGACCCGGGCGAAGTACGACCTGTCCTCGCTGACGTGCGCGATCCACGCCGCGGCGCCCTGCCCGGTCCCGGTCAAGGAGCGGATGATCGACTGGTGGGGCCCGATCGTCCACGAGTACTACGCGGGGACCGAGGGCAACGGATTCCTCTACGCCGGCCCGCAGGACTGGCTGGCGCACAAGGGCACCGTGGGCCGGCCGCTCCTCGGCGTGGTGCACATCTGCGACGAGAACGGCGACGAGCTGCCGCCGGGCGAGCACGGCACGGTCTACTTCGACAAGGGGCCGGCGTTCGTCTACCACGGCGACGAGGCCAAGACGCAGGCGTCCCGGGACCCGCAGGGCCGGGGCTGGACGACCCTGGGCGACATCGGCTACCTCGACGAGGAGGGCTTCCTCTACCTCACCGACCGGCGCTCCTACATGATCATCTCGGGCGGGGTGAACATCTACCCCCAGGAGGCCGAGAACGTGCTCGCCGTCCACCCCGAGGTGGCCGACGTGGCGGTCATCGGCGTGCCTGACGAGGAGATGGGCGAGCAGGTCAAGGCCGTGGTGGAGCCGGTCTCCATGGAGCTGGCCGGGCCGGGGCTGGAGGCCGAGCTGATCGCCTACTGCCGCTCCAGGCTCGCGGCCTACAAGTGCCCGAAGTCGGTCGACTTCCGCCCGGAGCTTCCCCGGCATCCCACGGGCAAGCTCTACAAGCGGCTCCTCCGCGACGAGTACTGGCCCGCCGAACCATGATTTTTCCCGTCCCGCCGAGGCCGCGCCGCACCCCCTGACCACGGCGGATAAAGCCGCTGTCAGGGGGTGCGGACCATCCCGATCACGCCCTTAACCAGCTCTTACGCCCTCTCGCGCAGGATGGGACGCACCGGGGGAAACCGGTCGTCGCCGTGGTGTCCACGGAGGGACGTAGCACCTGGGGGATGGACGAGATGGACGACAAGAAGAACGAGCAGGGCACCACCCCGGCCGAGGCGGCGTCCGGCGGCGAGGGCTGGAGCCAGTTCGGCGCGGTCCCGCCCCGCGCGGGCGGGTTCCCCGGCGTCCGGGCCGGGGGCGCCGCCGGGACGGGCGCCGCCCCGGTCCCGGCGCCGGAGCCGGCC